>CAYUGW010000028.1:0-15729 GCA_964444245.1 uncultured Blastocatellaceae bacterium
CCAGATCACGGTTTGTCAGAGCTTCGGTCGCCGTATTTAATGCCGCAAGCGCCGTATTTAATTGCTTGAGCGATTCGATTCTGCCGTTGTAGTTGCCGACCTTCGATTGCAATTTTGTAATCGGAATCGAACGCTGCGTAATGATCGCATCGCGCACCACACCGAAATCGATACCGCTGCCCAACCCGCTGAAACTTATATTTGCCATAATTTTATTAAATGAAAGCAATCGGACAATTCTTTTTGGCATTCAGACAAGCGGTCTCTGCTTTAGCTTTTGCGGGGCAAAGACCGCTTATCCGAATGTTTTTTTTGTCCGAAATGTTTGACATTTCAGGATTGTTCATCCACGAAATTTCCCTGCATTTTGGCGTTGACCGCCACTAATTTGAGCGAAACCTCGGTCGGAATCTGCCGGATTTCTTCGCCCGTGACCCGGTCAACCAATTTAACAATAATCGCTTTTGTTTCGTCGTCCTGACTGAAAGCAATCGAGATATTGTTTTCTTCCAAAACCGTTTTTAATTCCTCAAGTTTTTCCGAATTATTACGGCTCACATCGCCCTGCAAGTCTTTTTGAATTTTGACTTCCGGAACTTCTTTTTTTTCAGCTATTTTTTCAAATGCCGGAATTGATTCCGGCGGTTGAAACGTAGTGTGAATTTGCATATCAAAAATCTCCTTAAATTGATTTGAGTTAAAAAAACCCATAGGCGAAGACCGACATTAATTTGCCAATCTTCGCCCGGGTTATGTGTGGGAGTATTAACTATGTTCAATCAATTACCGGAGTAAAGAAAGAAGCGATTGGCTCGATTGGTTTGCCTGCGCCAGAGCCGAAACTCCGGCTTGCTGCAAGGTATTCAAGCGGGCGAGATTCGATGCTTCCTGAGCAATGTCCGCATCGCGGATTGCCGATTCAGCCGCCTGGAAGTTGGTGATCTGGGTTGAAGCAAGGTCAATCGCCTGAGTCAAGTTGTTTTGACCCGCACCGACTTTACCTTGAACCTGACCGAGAGTGGCAACAGCCGATTTGATAAATGCCAGAGCATCTTTCGCGCCTTGTTCGCCGCCCGTCAGGGTTGCGCCGCCGACCGCCGTTTGTGTTTGCAGAACGTCAATGTTATTGTCTGCGGCGGCAGTGGAAGTGCTGGAGATACCGAGGTTAAATTCTTTCAATGAAACGAAAGAAACTTCCGTTGCCGAGGTTTGAACCGCGAAAACACCTGCCGCACGAAGATCGACATCATTGTTGACGGCGTTGACAGCTGCGGTGGCACCATCCGCCGCCGAAGCAGCAGCAGCAAATGAAACATTTTTCGCTGAACCGTCATAACCGATCTGGTCACCGGAGAAGCTCAGCGTTTGAGTAGCCGCCGCGCCTGCGCCCGCGCTGATAACAACGGATTGACTGTTAGCCGCGCCGCTGATCGCAACATCGCCCGCCGCCGCTGTCGCACCGCCGATTCCGGTTTGTCCAGCTCCGTCCGCTAAATCCGACGAAACCGTGAAGAATTGTGAAGACGACAGAACCAATTGACCGTTATTGTCCAAAGAAGCCTTAACTCCGGCTGCCTGCACATTTGCGTCGTTATTGATCGTATCCAAAGCATTCGATGCGGTTGCTCCGGCTGACAACGATACCGAGAAGCTGTTTAATTGTCCGCTCGATCCGACCGATTGAAACGTCAGGGTTTCCGCTGCCGTAATTCCAGCCGAAATATCCTGTGCGCCCGTTACATTTCCTGTTCCGTTGCCGATATTGATGGTGTTCAAATCCAAACCGGTTTTGTCAACACGGCTGTTTGAAAGATCGACCGAAACCGCATTTCCCGCGGCGTTTGCCGAAGCTCCGCCGCCGATGAATACTTCGATCGATTTGTTGTAACGACCTTCGGCTGTTCCGGCTGCGCCGCCCAAACCGATGTTTTGTGCCTGTCTGTCAATTTCCGATAAAACCTTGCCCAATTCCGCCTGCAGTGTGTCGCGGTTTCCGGCAAATGTTCCCGAAGCCGATTGTGAAGCAAGCGAAGCGGCACGATCGAGCAAGCCCGAGATCGTGTTCAAACCGCCGTCAACGATCTGCAAAGTCGAAAGACCGTCGTTGGCATTGCGAACGCCCTGCGATAAAACGCTGACATCGCTGCGAAATTGATTGGCGATTGCCAAACCAGCCGCATCATCGCCCGATTGCGTGATACGCAGACCGGAAGATAAACGCTGTAAGGTTTTGGTCAATTGGTTACTGGTGTTGCTCAATTTGGACTGAGCTACCGACGATGAGTTGTTGTTAATTAAAGAAAAGTTTGACATTTTATTTTTGTTCCTCCGTGAACATTTTGACCGCCGCTTCCCTGCTTTGGTCGTTTGTTTATTTGTTTTATTTTTAGATTGGAATCGCTGCGTTAGCGTTCCTGACTTTATGCTTATCGGAAAGACTTTTGAAAACTTTAGAAAAAAAGTTAAAAAAGTTTTAACGATTAAGAATTACGACATCAACCCGCCTGTTTTGGGCGCGTCCTTCGACTGTCGAGTTATCGGCGACGGGCTGAAATCCGCCGTAACCGGCGGCTGAGAGGCGTTCGGGAGCGATACCTTTTTCGGTCAGACGAAGCAAAACCGAAGAAGCGCGGGCGGTGGAAAGTTCCCAGTTTGAAGGATAGCGTGAGTTTGAGATCGGTGTGGAATCGGTGTGACCTTCGACGCGGATATTTACTTTTGAATCTTTGATATTTTCCGAAATCGAATTGATAACTTCTTCGACTTCCCGGCTGATGACGGCATCGCCGGGCGCGAAAAATCCGGCTTCGGATAATGAAACGATAAATCCGCGCTCGGTTTGCTGCATTTTTGTTTTGCTGATTAAAACCGGATTTGAAGTTAATTTTCCCTCGAATTTATCGGTTTTTACTTCCAGAGAATTATTTTCCGGCAAAACACCGTCGCCGCCCGAATTGGCGGCGGAAAAACTATCGGCAATCGCTTTGGCGCGTTCGTGGTCGCTCGCCGCGTACATCACGATAAAAAGTGCCAGCAAAAGAGTGACCAAATCGGCATACGAAAGCAGCCAGCGGTCGCGGTGCTGACCTTCGCCTTCATTTGAATTTTGTCGTTTTTTGCTTCGCAACATTTCGATTTGGGATTCGGGATTTGGGATTTGGGATTGTTTGAGCTTTGATATTTGTAAAAATTATCCGTTTAGTAAGCGGTCTTTGACCGCGATTTGCTTGGAAAAAAGTTACTTGAATCGCGGTCGAAGACCGCTTGCTAAACGTAACAAAAAAGATTATTTGCTTTCAGTGTCAAAAGATTTTAGGATTTTTCAATTTCGCCTGATTTCAGACTAATCCAAAATCCGAATTCCCAAATCCCAAATCCCGCTAGTTCATCATATTGAATTGATTGATGATCGCTCGCGGAGTTTCTTTGGTTTGCAGGGCGAGAATGACGGCGGCGATTTCTTCGCGGCGTTTCATTTTTGCCTCGTGTCGCGCTTTTATGCGTGAAGCGAGCGGGAAAAACAAAAGATTTGCCAGACCGATGCCGTAAATTGTGGCAACAAAAGCAGTTGCAATACCGATGCCGAGCGCGTCGGGTTTATCCAAAACGCGCAGAACGCCGATCAAACCGACAACCGCACCTAAAATTCCGAAGGTCGGCGCAAAACCGCCCGCCGCTTCGAAAGCTGCCGCGTCTTCCAAACCGTGTTCGTCTTCCGCATCGAGCCGGCGCGTTAAAATTTCTTTGATCTGATTTTTTTCGGCGCGTTCGGCAACGAGTAATAAACCTTGTGAAATCAGCGGATCATTGCAGTTTTCGGCAAAGCTTTCATACGCTTTGACCCCGTTTTTTTGCGCCGAACGCGAAAGCCAGGCGAGCCGCGCCAGTTCGATCTTATGCGTTTCTTCTTCTTCATCCTTAAAGCGAAGTTTCCAGACCGCCATGAGCGCATTTTTGATACCGCTTCCGCCGCGCCGCACGAGAACCGCGCCGAGCGTGCCGCCGATAACGATCAGAGCCGCCGTCGGATGCCACAAAAAGCCGAGATTTAAACCTTCCAGCCACGCGCCGCCGACGATGGCGATCAAACCGATCAAAACGCCGAGCCAAATTGTCCAATCAATTCGTTTTTTCATTTTTGTTTATCACGTAAAAGTGCAGATAAATTTTCCAGCGCGTTTTGTTCGATCTCGTCAACCGCCGCTTCAGCCGCCTGATTTGCCGCTTCGATTTCGGCAAAAACCTCATAACGATGCACCGATGTTTCACGCGGGGCGATGATTCCAATCCGCACACCTTCGCCGCTGACCGATAAAATCTCGATAACAATTTCATTCCCGATAACAATTTTTTCACCAACGCGGCGTGATAAGACAAGCATAATTTTGATTTTGGATTTTAGATTTTGGATTTTGGATTTGCTTTCAGTTCGGAAAAATAAGTAGAAAAGAGATTTTTGAAAAGGTTCGAAATTAAAAATTCAAAGTTCAAAGTTCAAAGTTTTAGTCTCAAAATCAAATATTCTCCCTTTCTCCCCTTCTCCCCTTCTCCCTTTCTCCCCTTCTCCCTGTCTCCCCTTCTCAACCCGTCGGCAAAGATTCCGCCAAATCATACCGGCTTTCGGTTAAAACGACTTGGGCGGCTTTTTGCGTTTTCGAATTTACGAAAATCGGCGCACGCAGATTTATCGTCGTTTTCTGCCAATCGGAAGAAATTTTAACGATTGCCAGTGTTTGCAGATCGGTTTCGCTTAATTCCTGAGGAACAGGCGGTGCATAATCGGGGAAAATCTCGTGCGGATTGACGACGATAAAACGATTTTTTTCGTCATCCAAAGAAGCCAGCCAGCAAAACGGCAGGAATTCATTCATCGGAATCAAAACCGCACGGCGCATTTTCGGCAAACCGATCAAACCTTCGGTGAAATTAATTACTTCACTTTCCTGATATTCGTGTTCCATATTTTTTATTGAAATGTTAGGCATATTTTTTTTTCAGATTTCAGATTCCAGATTCCAGATTACAGATTTCAGATTCCAGATTCTTTATCTTTCAAGGCTTGTAATTTTATCTCGGGTTTTCAGTTCTTAAATTTGAAATTAGAAATCTGAAATCTGAAATTTCAAATCTACATATTATCCGAGAAAATCAAACAGCGAACGGCGACCATTGGCGACGACTTGCAGCGTGGCATCGAGAGCCTTCTGTGTTTCGTTTAATTCGACGACCGTTTCGACAAAATCCGCGCCTTCAATTTCGCCGGCGCGTGTGTCGAGAGAGAGAAAGTCGTTCGCTAATCTTTCATTGGAAAGTTCCGTAATATTCATATTCGCGCCGATTCTCGAATGTGCGATTCCGGCAAGATCGGAATAAACGCTCAAACGGCTGAACGTATTTTGCAGCGTAGCATTATCGGCATCCGCATCGCCTGTGCCGCGAAGTGCTGCGATTGCATTATTTAAATCGGTAAAAATATCGGCATCGGCATCACCGAAAACCGTTTCGGCAGTTACGCCGACGGCGATTGCGTTTGCGCCCGGTTCGATTTGAATAAATTGTGCATTGGCGGGAGTTGCCGCCGGTGTTGCCGTCGCGGGATCGAACGGCGGCGCATTTTGACGGCTGCCGCCGAACAGATATTCGCCGTTATATTGTGAATTTGCCGTGTTTAAAACTCTCTCGCGCAAAGATTCGAGTTCGGTGGCAATCGTATTTTTCGCCTGTTGGGTTGTCGTTCCGCCTAAACCTTGCGTAACCAGAGTTTTCACGCGGTCTAAAATATTTTGATAACTGCCGAGAGTCGTATCAGCCGCCGTCAATTTTTGATTGGCGGTTTGCGCGTTTCTTTGAAATTGCTCGATTGCCTTTTGCGAAGTCCGGATATTTATCACCGCTTCCGCACCGCTCGGATCATCCGACGCACGATTAATCCGTTTACCGGTCGCGAGGCGTTCCTGCAAAACGCTGAGTTGACTGCGCTGCGCGTTGATGCGCTTCGTAAAAGTTGAATTTGTATTGCTGTCGGAAACTCGAAAAGACATTTGTTTTTTCCTGTGTTATTGATTTAATCAGTTTTGGATAAAGTTTAAAAGTGAAAAAGTGAAAAGGTGAAAAAGTTTTTTTCCCGATAATAAATTTACTTTCTGCTTAAAATCAATTTATTTTTTTTATGAAAGGTAAAAATTGAATTAGAAAAACTTTTTCACTTTTAAACTTTTTCACTTTTAAACCTTTTCGGTATTCATCAAAGACCTGAACTCGCATTATCCGGCGAGCGAGAGAATTGTCTGCGTCATCTCGTCGGCGACTTTTAGAAAACGGGCGGCGGCTTCGAAGGCTTTTTGATACTGCATTAAATTTATCGCTTCTTCATCGAGCGAAACGCCTGAAACCGAATCGCGCTGGGCGATTGCCTGCGACAAAATCACGCCTTGAGTTTGCAAACCGTCTTCGGCATTGCGAACCTGTTCGCCCGCTTCGGAGATCATCGAACCGAAGATCGAATTAAATGAACCGCTTCGACTGCCGACCGTGTTATTCGCATCGGTCAGAAGATTGGCGATCTCACCCGCGACCGTTCCGGTTTGTCCGGGCTGGGCGAGCGGCGAAGCGACAACGAGGCGCGGATCATTAACGATAGCAGCATTTATCGAAATATTCGCTGCCGTAACGGGTTGGCTTGCGTCAAAAAAATTCACGCCCGCATTGCCGTCCAAATCCGTGCCGGAAGTGTGCAGAGTGTTGACGCGCTCGACGACCGCTGCCGCCAAACCGTCTAAAGAATCAATTTGCGAACCCGTAAATGAAACCGCATTTTGAAGCCCGCGTAGTTTTCCTTCATCAAAAATTGCGGGTTCTCCGCCGATTGTAATCGTTGAAAGACCGAGCGGCGGCGTGTTTTGGGCTTCTAATTGAAACGCTTTATCGCCCGAAACAAGCGCGCGACCTTCGCCGATGGTCAGCGAAATCGTGCCGTCGCCGTTATCGGTCGAACGCGCTCCGGTCAATTCGGAAACCTGTGTGACAAGTTCGTTGCGCTGATCGAGCAAGGAAGAAGTGTTGTTTCCGACACCTTCGTTTAATTTGATTTGCTTATTCAGATCGGCGATTTTATTCGTTAGTGAATTCACCTGATCAACCGTGGTGCGAATCTCACCGTCAGTACCGCGCTGTATTTGATCGAGGCGATTGCGAGTTGATTGAAAAGCGGTCGTTAAATTCGCCGCTTTTTGAGCGACAATGCCGCGAAGCGGAACTGAATTCGGATTGGCTTCGAGATCACGAAACGCGCCGAAAAATCCACTCAGAGCATTGTTTAATCCGCCGTTTTCACTTCCCTGCAGCGCAGTTTCGACCGGCGCGAGAGCATCGCGCTGAGCGGTCAGCCGTCCGGCAATTCCGGTTTCGGTTTGAATTCTCGATTCGATAAATCTATCGCGAAAAGATTGCACGCCCTCGATAGTTACGCCTGTTCCGACCGAATAACGACTGAAATTTTGAGGCGCATTCTCACTCAAATTTACGCGTTGGCGCGAATATCCGGGCGTGTTGACATTAGCAATATTTTGTCCCGTCACGCTGATTCCGAGTTGATTGGCATTTAACGCCCGCCGTCCGATTTCAAAGGCTGAAAAATTTACGCTCATCGCATTGCTCCTTCCGCGTATTTCAAAACGGGTTTGTTATAAGTGGTCGGCGGAAGACCGCACATTTGAATGCAGGCAGTTGCAAAAGACGAACCGCCGAGTGCGAGAGCGGAAGCGCGTCCGGCTGTTTTTTGGAAAGCCTTCGCCGATTGGAGCAGATCTTTGGCAGATTTCTCAAAAGATTCGCGGGCTTGGCTGTTAAGCGGAATTTTCTCGGTTTGCCGCGCACGAATTTCGGCAAATTCCGTTAGTGCAGAAGTGATTTCAAGCAGGCGCGAGCGCATCGTTAAAAGTTCTTTTTCGCCCGCTTTGGTCAGCGATTCGACCGCTGCCGGTTCGCCGCGCATCATTACCGCCGAAAGCTGATTGGTCGCGCTTTCGAGCCGCGTGTAAGCGGCGGTTTGATCGCTCATCAAATTCGCAACTTTTCTGATTAAATCATCCTGCATAATTTTTGTTTTAACAGGCAAATAAACTTTTTTTACGTGCCTTTTATCTTAAAATTTCATCTTTCAAGATCGCGGCGGCAATTTCTTCGCTTGACGGATTATATTCGCCTGCCGCGATTTGAACCTGCAAATCACTAACTTTCGCTTCGCGTATATCGGGAAATTGTTTTACCTGATCTACCAATTTTCCAACTTCCGACGCTTTTGTCGAAAGCTCTAATTTGTCTTCGTCGATTTTGACTTTATTTTCGACCGTTGCCGAAGTGTTTTTGCCGACCTGTTGGAGATCGTGTTGGCGATTCAAGCGAATCGCGTCCATATCGCTTATTTTGTTAATGTTTAATTTACTCATCGTGAATTCTCCCGAAAAATAGTTTCTGCCTTTCTACCTTTCGGCAGTTTTCGGCAAAACATTAGACAAAAACTTCATCGGGTCAATCGGCTTGCCGTTTTCCCTCAATTCAAAATGCAGATGCGGTCCGGTCGATTTTCCGGTCGAACCCGCTTCGGCAATCAATTCGCCGCCCGAAACTATCTGTCCTTTTTCGACTAATAATTTATCACAATGAGCGTAAAAAGTTTCGCGTCCGTCGGCGTGTTCGATGATGACGACATTGCCGTAACCGCCGCGTTTTCCGGAAAATGTGACAACTCCGTCAGCCGCCGAATTGATCGGCGTGCCGCGCGGAACGGCGATATCAACTCCGCCGTGAAACTTCGTCCTTTTATCAATCGGATGAAAACGACTTCCGAATTTTGAAGAAATCCGCCCGGTCAGAGGCAATTGATATTCGACTTCGTTTGAAGAAGAATTTACCGGATTTAACACCATTTTATTGAGCAAAACACTTTCCGGCACGATGCGCGGTCGCGTCGAATCGCGGATTTGTCCGTTGAGCATCGCTTTTTCCAGAGATTCAGCCGATTTATCATTGGCAATTTGGTCGGCGTAAGTTGAAATAACCTCGAAATCATTGACGTTTCCGGTAAAACTCGAAAAATCGTTATTTCCTTTTATATCTTTAACTGCCGCCAACACATCGGAAAAACCGTTTTTTTTCAGAGAGTTTTCTTTCGGATCATTTATGCCGAATTTCTGCATAATCATATCCGCCAGACCGACTCCGCCGGATTCCGCCATCGTTTTGGCAAGCTGCTCGGCAAACATCTGTTTTGCCAGACCGCTTCCGCCGTCGCTGCCGAAAAGCGCGTCTTCATCGCCTTCGCCCGCAGACAGCGCGGAAGTCAATTGCGTCAGCATAATCGCTTCAAACTGTTTTGCCGCCGCCCGCAATTCTTCATTTGAAGATTTTTTCGTCAGCGAATTCGAATTTACTGAATTTTCGAGAGCGGAAATATTCATAAAACATTTTTAATCGGAAAAAAACTTTTCGCTATTAACTTTTCGTTGTTCGTTAATTTTCAATAAATATCTGTTTAAACAGCGAATAGTTAATAGTGAATAACGAATAATTTCTTAGACAATTTCTGTTGACCTTAAAACAATCGCAAATTGCAAATCGCAAATTTCCTTACTGCATTTCCAGATCGGCATTCATCGCGCCGGCGGATTTGATCGCCTGCAAAATGCTGATAATATCGCGGGCGGAAACGCCCAGAGCGCGCAAGCCGCGAACGACTTCATCCACGGTCGCACCGTCCGGCAAGACGACCGATTCCGGTTTCTTTTCTTCTACTTCGACCGTAGTTTGCGGCACGACTTGTGTTTCTCCGGTTTTCGATAAAATTCCCGGCTGCGAAACTTCATATTCCGTGCCGATTCTGACCGTTACGCCGCCCTGCGAAATTGCTACCGAAGCCAGACGCACCTCGCGTCCCATAATTATCGTTCCGGTTCGTTCATTGATGATGATCTTTGCAATTTTTTCGGGCGTTAAACGCAAGTTTTCCATTTCGGCGATAAAACCGACGCGATTATCCGAAAAACTTGCAGGGAGTTTGACTTCGATATTCCGCCCGTCGAGCGCACGCGAAGTTCCCGCGCCGAATTTAGCGTTGATAACTTGATTGAGTTTGGCGGCGGTCGAAAAATCGTCGTTGCGTAATATTAAATTTAATTGATTATTTGCCGCGAGTTCCATCGGAACCGTGCGTTCAACTGTCGCGCCGTTCGGCAGTCTGCCGACCGTCGGATGATTTATTTCAACCGAATTCCCTTGATTTCCGGCAGAAATTCCGCCGATCGAAACCGAACCCTGCGCGACGGCATAAACCTGCCCGTCAACGCCTTTGAGCGGCGTTAAAATCAGCGTTCCGCCCTGCAAACTCTTGGCGTCGCCGATTGAAGAAACGGTGACATCGATTTTCATTCCCTGCCGCACGAACGGCGGCAAGTTCGCCGTAACCAGAACGGTTGCAATGTTTTCCGGTCGAAGTCCGTTGGCTTCGGTCGAAATTCCCATTCTTTCCAGAAGATTTTGCAGAGTCTGCCGCGCATAAATATTTTGCTGAACGCGGTCGCCCGTTTTATTCAAACCGACTACTAAACCGTAACCGACCAGTTGATTCGAGCGCACGCCTTCGATGTCCGCCAAATCCTTGACGCGTACACTTAGCGAGTCGTCGGTTTGTTGACACAAAATTGAGAGCGGAAAAATCGTTAAAAGGAGAAAAAACAAAGGCAAAACCCCTCGCGAGGTTTTGCCGAAAAGTTTCGTTTTTATTGTATTAAGCAGCATTTATCGGTATTTTGATGATTTTCAAAAACCGATGACTGTCCGCTTTTGAAAATCTTAAAAAGGAGAAATTTTATCAAACAACCGGAACAACCAGCCCGGTGCATTATCCTTACTTGCAACTCCCTTGCCATTAAATTCGACGCGCAGATCGCCGATGGCAACGGTCTGAATAGAATTGTCTGCGCTCAAATCCGTCTGGCGGACAATTCCCGTAACGGCGACCTGTTCGGTTTCTTTATTTATCTTGACGAGTTTTAACGCTTCGATCCGCAAATCGCCGTTCGGCAAAACCTCGACGACGCGAGCCGTAATCCGTGCGCGGACATCGCTGTTGCGCTGCGTCGAACCGCTTCCTTCATAATTTCTTTTGCCGAGTGCGCCGACAATCGTTCCGGCAATCGCCGCACCCGGAACGGGCAGTGCGCCCGCGACAGTTCCGATACCGCCGACCGTTCCCGAATCACGATTTCGTTTTGCGCCGGATTCGACGGTCGCTTCGCTGCTTTCGACAATATCGACAAAAACCAGATCACCGACGCGCCGCGCCTTGAAATCGGCGAGCAGATTGCCGCCCACGGAATTATCCGTAAAAAGCGAGCCGTTCGCCGGCTTTTGCGGTTCAGGCATTTGAACTTGCGGCGAGGTTTCTTCGATTTTGACGACCGTCAATTCCGGCTGATTTTTGTTCTTTTTCTTTTTTTCCTTTTTGTCCTGCGCCGAAACGCCTGACAAAAGTGAAATTGTTAAAAGCAAGATTGTAAATAGTTTGAGTTTCATAATTTTAATTCCCCAGCCGGGAGCGCGGGCTGCCAGCCTGCACGCGTCCGAAAGGACGCGAAAAAGCGTTTGATTACATTCAAGTTTATTTTAAGCAAACGCTTTTTCGCGCTCACGCGCTCATGCAGGCAGGGATGCCTGCGCTCCCGGCTTAAAAAAAGACTTTTACCAAGCCTTCGTCAATGACGGTCGCCTGAATAATCGCGTTTGACTGCAAATTTTTAACGGCGATACGGTCGCCGATTTTGCCCGAAGTCCGCGCTTCGCCGTTGACAATGATCTGCATTTTGCCGGATTGTCCGACGATTCTGACCAAATCGCCCGATTTGATAACGACCGAAGCGGCAAAAGAATCGGTCGTAATTTCCGCGCCGTTTGATAAATTCCTGATTAAAAAAATCCCGCGCAATTTTTCCGCATCGCGCAGATAATTTGATAAAGATTTTTCCAAACGCCGTTTTTCGAGCCGGACATCGCTTTGCGTCAATTTTGAATTCACCGCTAAATCACTGCCTGCAACCAGAATTTCGGCAAACGCTTCGAGTTCGACATTGACCGCCAGACGGCGAAACAATTTATCATTTACGCGTATTTCGACCGGAAGCGAAAACGGCGCGAACGGATTGGCAATATTTAAAAGTGTTGTCCGAATTTCGACATTTCCGACCGGAGTATCTATGTTTTCCGGCAGATCGAGCCGGATAATTTTCAGTTCGATCCGGCTTTCGGCAAACTGCGCGAAAATCGCTTTTTCAATCGTTTCGCGAATCAGATTTTGATCAATCTGCTGTCCGATTCGCTTAATGCGAATAACCGGCGGCGAATTTAATGAAAAATCTTTTGCCGAAAATCCGGCGGCGTTGATCGCCAAACTGATTCGCCCGCGCGGAATTTCCCGCGTCAAACCGATATTCGGCGCGTAGCCGAGCGAGATTTTCTTTAACTTTTCGGCATCTTTACCCGAAATTTCCGCAATATCGCCGAGCGTGATGATTTCGTTTTTCACTTTTGATTCGGCAGAAATCGAAATTCTCGTCTGCGCCGCGATATTTATGGATAAAAGAAATAATAATCCACAGATAAACACGGATGAACACAGATTTTCTAAAGATTTCGAGTGGTTTAATTTTAGTGAAATACTCGAATTCTGCCGTAAAACTGCTTCGGCAAAATATCTTAAAATTTTCTTTGAATCTGTGTTCATCCGTGTTTATCTGTGGTTAAATTTTTTCTTAATTTACCGCCTGATTGATTGTTCCGAGCATTCTGTCGGCGGTTGAAATTACCTTGGAATTGGTTTCATACATTCTCTGCGCCGAGATCATATTGACGAGTTCTTCGACGACATTGACGTTCGAACCTTCGACCATTCCCTGTCCGAGACGACCGATGCCGCCCGAATCCGGTTGACCGACGTTTGCCTGTCCCGACGCGCCCGTTTCTTTGAAAAGATTGCGTCCGAGAGCTTCCAAGCCAGCCGGATTGGCGAAGATCGCCAGTTGAATTTGTCCGATTGTCTGGGCGTTTGCCTGTCCGGGCATTGTTACCGAAACAGTTCCGTCAGTTCCGACAGTAAACGAAGTCGCTTCGGTCGGAACGGTGATCGCCGGTTCGAGAAATTCGCCCGAAGCGGTTACGATCTGTCCCTGATTATTCAGATGAAACGAACCGTTGCGCGTAAAAGCCAGATCGCCGTTTGATTGGCGAACCTGAAAAAAACCGCTGCCTTCGATCACCATATCGAGCGGATTTCCGGTTTCCTTGTATTCGCCCTGCATAAACAAACGCTCGGTCGCCACGGCGCGTGCGCCCATTCCGATTTGCAAACCGACGGGCAAATTCGTCGAAGCATTCGAAGCTCCGCCCGCCGAACGCATATTTTGGTACATCAAATCCTGAAATTCGATGCGCGTACGCTTAAATCCATTGGTCGAAGCGTTTGCCAGATTATTGGCGATGTTATCCACATTCTGCTGCTGAACCTGCATTCCGGTCGCAGCCGTTAATAAAGCTCTACTTGGCATAAATTTACTCCATTTTTGATCTTTGATCTTTGACCTTTGATCTTTGATTTAAAGAAAAATCCGTAATTGTATCAAAAAATCTAAAATCGAAGATCAAAGATCAGATTTTTCCTATTTCTCCCGCGATTTTTCTACCCAGATCGTTCATCAAAAGCGTGACCGATTTTTGGATTGATTCAAATTCGCGGTTGTTGTTAATCATCGAAACCATTTCCTGAATCGAATTGATGTTCGAACCTTCCAAAGAACCCTGATGAATTCTTGAATTTACGGCAACTTGCGGCTCTTCGTTGCCCGTTTCCATAAAAAGCGAGTCGCCTTCTTTTTCAAGCGCGGCTACCGGATTTTCAAATCTGACCAATTTTAATTTATCGAAGTTTTCGCCGTTTACCGCCAGACTTCCGTCCGTTCCGATGGAAAGTTCGCCGCCCGGCGGAACGGTGATCGCGCCGCGTTCACCGACGACCAAATCGCCGTTTTTGGTAACGAGCTGTCCGCCCGAATCGAGCGTCAGATTTCCCGCCCGCGTGTAGCGCGCGCCGCGCGTCGTTTGAATCTGCAAAAATGCGTCGCCTTCGATTGCCAAATCCAGATTGCGTCCGGTTTGATTGATATTTCCGGCGGAAAAATCCGTCTTGCCCGAAGTCATCACGCCCGCCACCAGATTTTGTCTGCTCGTTTCGCCTTTCAGATCGGCTTCGATCGTGCTGTACAGCAAGCGTTCGGCTTTGTATCCGGTCGTATTCGCGTTGGCAATATTGTTTGCCTGCGTATCGAGCGTTCTCTGCCGCGCCCGCATTCCCAAAAATGATGCGTAAAGTCCGTTATTCATAATGTTTTTGTGCCGCCATCGTTCCTACTGCGTTAAATTTTAGGCAAAATTTGCCGAACCGCGTCCGAGACTCATAATCAATTCGACTTCGCCCGTGAGCATTCCGAGTGTGTTCGAGATCGTTTCTGCATCTTGTCCGCGGTGCGCCAGAGCCAAAACTCTGTGGCGGCGTTCGGTCATATTCGTTTCCGCCGGTTTCGGCGTTAAAACTTCCTGACTCAAAATGTCTTTTTTAACTTTTTCCGGCTTACGGATTCTGGCTTCGAGCCAGGCGATTCGGCGTGCCTGATCGGTGGCGCGAATCTTACCGTCTTCGAGTTGATCTCGGCATTCGTCAAAATCATTTTCAAGCTCTTCGATCCGGCTGATTAATGTTTCCAGCAAATTGCGTTTTTTTCTCAGATTTGCCAAACAAACCAAAGAAAATATTAAACCAGAAACTCCGAAAATAATTGATGCCGTTAAAATTCCCATTTGTAGATTCATAATTTTTTAACCTTCGATATTTATATATTTTCCACTTAGCCGTAGATTTCTTGTAAATTATTGAAATCACACATCTTTCTTAAATTTGAAATGTGGAATCTGAAATTTGAAATCGTATTATCAGCCGTTTGCCTTTGAAAAAAGAGTTTGCGAGCGTTCTTCCGGTGAGCCGATTTCCGTAACCCGCACACCGTAATAACCGTCAATGACGACGACTTCGCCGCGTGCAAACGGAAAATTATTGACCAGCAGATCAACCGGCTCATCAACCGAACGATTGAGTTCGATCATCGAACCGACTCCGAAGTTTACTGCATCCCGAAGCGGTATTTCGGTTTTTCCGAAACGAACCGTAACGTTCATTTCAACATCGAGCAGGCGTTCGATATTTTTTGCCGGATCGATGTTTTTTTCCGTTTCCGGAGCGTCAAACAAATCGGCTTCCTTAAAAGCCTGCATCTCGTCCGGCGTTTCAGCGGCGTTTAATTCAACATCTTCAACTACTGCGTTTTCCTTGATTTCTACTGTCGAATCAGTATTTCCCGTATTTTTCGTTTCTTCGTTATCTTCCATTATTAAAAGCCTCTTTATAAAGATTCCAAAACTTGTTTTTCGTTAGTTTTTCTCCGTCAATTGAACGATCATTCTGCCTTCGAGCGCGGCAATTCTTCCGGCGAATTTTTCCGCGCCGCCGACACTTACCTTTAGAGGTTTTTCGACGCGGTGATTCGACCGCAAAATATCGCCTGCCGATAAATTCATCAAATCCGAAACCGCCACCGAAACTTTTTCGAGATTTGTCTCGACCGGAAATTT
>CAYUGW010000029.1:0-15629 GCA_964444245.1 uncultured Blastocatellaceae bacterium
ACGGCGGAATTTTGCCGGAAGAAATTGATTATGTGAACCTGCACGGAACTTCGACGCAGCTAAACGATAGAATCGAAACGCAGGCGATTAAAAACGCTTTTAATTCTCATGCTTATCAGCTATCGACTTCGGCGACAAAATCGCAGATCGGGCATCCGCAGGGCGCGAGCGGTGCGGCTGGCATCGGCGCGACACTGCTCGCTTTAGAGGAAAATATTATTCCGCCGACGATAAATCTCGATATCCCGGACGAAAACTGCGATTTGGATTACACACCGAATTTTGCAAGGCAAAGAGAGGTCAAAAACGCGCTGTGCAACTGCATCGGTTTCGGCTCGAAAAATTCGGCGTTGGTTTTAAAGAAAATTTAAAAGAAAAAAGCGCGATCTGAAAAGTATCAAATCGCGCTTGGTAGGTTCACCTTTGGAAGGGATTGCTGGGCAGGTTAGTTGTTTCGTTTAATTTTGATCAAACGAAATTGTTGGGGGATAGTAGAATGGTCCGAATGTTTTAAGATTTTCCGCATCGAATTGCTTGCGTGCGCCGCAATTTAAGCAGGCGCGGTAGGAAGCGTTTCTGTTTGTAAACGGTCGTGTCAATTGTTTATGCCAACAACCGAAAACTTTTGTAAATAAGCCGATTTTCTTGCCAAAAGCACCGTTCGTGCGATTGATAACTTTCTCGGCGATAAAATTTTGATCAAGAACTACTGCTTGCATTTTTCGTTTCCTCCTCACATTAAGTTGCAATGCGATGCTCACATCTTTTTAGACGCATCACAGGGAAAGATTTGCTGATTATTATGATGTTGCTTGGATGAAAAAGTTTGTCTTTCGAGGTTTGAAGCGGGAATATTTACAAATCTTTTCATTCCTTTACTTTTGTTAATTCACTATCTTCGTTAGAATCTTCTATATAAATTTCGGAGTAAAAAATGAAAAAAAATCTTGTTAAATTTTCGCTGTTTTTTAGTATTTTTGTGTTGTTTTCCGGCTCGATTTCGGCTTGGGACGATACCGGACACAAAGTTTCCGCCTTTATTGCGTGGCAGCAGATGTCGCCGGAAGTTAGGGAAAAAGTCATCGATATTTTGCTCAAAGCTCCCGAAGATTCGCATTTGAGCGTTTATTATAATGCTTATGAATCACGCTCGAACGAAGTGAAAAAACTCGATCTTTTTATGATCGCGTCAACGTGGGCGGACATTATCAGGAATCGTGATTTTAAAGCCCGTTATGCGAATTATCACAAAGGAGATTGGCATTACGCCGATATTTTCTGGAAACAGGAAAACGGAAAAACCGAAATCTTAAAGGATTTTCCCGAAGAAAGCGGAAAGGCGATTCCGAAACTCTATGAGATCGAAAAAACTTTGCGCGACGCTTCCGCGCCGGACAGCGAAAAAGCGATTGCTTTAGCCTGGTTTCTGCACATCGGCGGCGATATTCACAATCCGCTGCACAATGCTTCGCGCGTAACGGACATCGAACCGAAAGGCGATCAGGGCGGAAATATGTTTTATCTAACGCCGAAGGACGCACCGCGCCGGATGAATCTGCATTCTTATTGGGATTCGATCTTTTCGCGCGATATGCCGCGCCGAAATGACGCTTGCGATTCGGAATATATTGCCGAAATTGCCGGAAAGATTATGGAAATCCATCCGCTCTCAAAAATGAAAGATCGCCTGATTTTGGGAAATTACGAACAGTGGAATAAAGAAAACTTCGCATTTCTGCCGACCGATGTTTATACGCCGGATTTGAAACGCGAAGAAATGCCGACGGAAAAATATCAAAAAAACACGTTCAAAGTCGGGCAGCAGCGGATCGCTCTGGCAGGTTATCGGTTGGGCGAAACTCTCAATCAAATTTTCGCAAGTAAAACGACATCTTCAAATGTCGAATGTAAAATCATCCGCCGGGTTATGTATCCGGTTTCAAAAAAAAGAACGCCGGATCAGAAATTACGAATCGCCCTGCTCGATCTTTGCCCCGAAGATAAAGGAATGGTTGCGCGTCCGATGATGTCAATGTTTATCAATGGTAAAATGGAAATGTTTGAATACGATGTCGTCAGAGTTTTTGACAGCGAAGCCGAAGCCAAAAAATTTGCCGGGGAAAATAACATCAAAGACGCAAATTATAACTAAATGAATCCGAAAGATTTACTGGAGTATTTTCAAAAAAGAACAAATAAAATCACCGATTTAATCCGGGAAATCGTCGAAATCGAATCGCCTTCAAAAGATATTGACGGCAGCCGAAATGTCGCTGATTGGATCGAATCCGAAACGAGAAAAATCTCGGCTGATTTTAATTTCGAGCGCGTTTTTGCCGAAGATTACGGCGAACATCTGATTATTCGCGGTTTTGATTCAAAGGAAAAACCGGTTTTGTTTCTCGGTCATACCGACACGGTTCATCCGCGCGGCAGCAAATTGAAAAATCCGACTCGCATTGAAAACGGCAAACTTTACGGTTGCGGCACGTTCGATATGAAGGCGAATATCGTTTTGATCCTGGAAGTTTTGCGCGCATTTAAAGAATTTGATCTAAAACCGAAAAGACCGATCACAATTCTTTTAAGCTGCGACGAAGAAATCGGCAGTCCGACCGGAAAAGATTTGGTCGAACGTGAAGCGCGAACTTCCGAATTCTGCCTTGTTTGCGAGCCTTCGGCAAACGGAAAAGTAAAAACCGGCAGAAAAGGAACGGGAATGTTTCGCTTGAAAACGCGCGGTGTTCCGGCGCACGCCGGTCTTGAACCGGAAAAAGGTGCGTCCGCCGTTTTGGAAATCTCGCGCCAGATTCCGCAAATTCACGAGCTGAATGATTTGGAAAAAGGCACGACCGCCAACGTCTGCACAATTATCGGCGGCACGACTTCAAATGTCATTCCCGAACACGCAAGCTGCGAAATTGACGTGCGTTTTACAAGCAAAGCGGAAGCCGAAAGAATTGAAAACGCTCTGAAAAACTTAAAATCTTTCGATAAAAAAGTTTCGCTGGAAATCGTCGGCAATATAAATCGCCCGCCGATGGAGCGCACGGAAGAAGTTATTAAATTATTTGAAAAAGCACGAAATCTTGCCGCCGGGTTTGATTATAATTTGGAGGAAACACAGGTCGGCGGCGCGTCGGACGGGAATTTTGTCGGCGCATTGGGCGTTCCGGTTCTGGATGGTTTAGGTCTTGCCGGAAACGGCGCACATACGCTTGAAGAATTCGTTTTTGTTGAAGATATTCCGAATCGGACAGTTTTACTTTCTGTGCTTTTATTATCAGAATAATAATTCGTATCTGTCGCATAGTTAACAGACGGCGTGAAAATTTACTGCCAAAATAATGCAAATAGTTTTTATTTATAAACAAAATGCTTGAAGATTGGTGGAAAAATTTTATTTGGATAATCGGCGGCAATGAAATAGATGCGGTAATACCTGTCTGGCAGCTTGCTTTGCGGACAATTGCCGTCTATGGTGTCGCGCTTTTAATTATCAGAGTTGCCAAACGCCGGTTTATGGGCGGTTTTACGACGTTCGATATTCTGCTCGGTTTCGTCGTCGGTTCTGTTTTAAGCCGTGCGATTACGGGAGCAGTCCGTTTTATAGATGCGTTTGTCGTCGTTGCGGTTCTGGTTATAATGCACTGGGCTATTTCCATAATCGGATATTATGCAGGCAGTTTTATCAGCAAAACCGTCAAAAATTCCGCCCGTCAGCTTGTCAAAGACGGAGAAATGATCGAAGAAGAAATGCGAAAAAGCAAGCTCGGAGAACACGATCTGATGCAGGCTGTCAGAAATCAGGGAAATGTCGATTCGCTTGAAAAGGTAAAATCCGCTTATCTCGAACGCGATGGAAGCATCACGGTAATTACGAACGGCTGTGAGGCGCACATTCTCGAGATTGATGTAAAAGAGAACGTCCAAACCGTAAAAATAAAAATCGAACATTAAAATTTAATGAATTTTTCCGCGAAAAAAGAAAAAAAACGTGCGCCGCGCAACCGCACGATCGAATTAAAACCGGAAGAAATCGAAGTTTTTCGCCAACGTCTGATTTCGGAAAAGGAAATTTCCGATCTCGATTCAATTAAAAATAAAACAATTTGCGGCGATACATTTAAAACTCTTAAACTATTGCCCGAAAAGAGTTTCGATCTTTTATTCGCCGATCCGCCGTATAATTTGACAAAAGATTTCGGCGCGGAAAGTTTTAAGCAAACTTCGCTCGAAGCTTATGAAATCTGGCTCGATTCATGGCTCAAAGATTGCGTTAAATTATTAAAATCAAACGCTTCCGTTTATATCTGCGGCGATTGGCGTTCGGCTTCGGCAATCCAGAGAATCGGGATGAAATATTTCACTTTGCGAAACCGCATCACCTGGGAGCGCGAAAAGGGGCGCGGGGCGCGCAGAAATTGGAAAAATTCTTCGGAAGACATCTGGTTTTTCACCGTTTCGGATGAATTTATATTTAATATCGAAAGCGTAAAAATCAAGCGAAAAGTGATCGCGCCTTATACCGAAAACGGAAAACCGAAGGATTGGCAAAAAAGCGAATCGGGAAATTTTCGCCTGACTTCGCCTTCGAATTTATGGAATGATTTGACCGTTCCGTTCTGGTCAATGCCCGAAAATACGACACATCCGACGCAGAAACCGGAAAAACTTCTGGCGAAAATAATCTTAGCTTCGACGAACGAAAACGCTTTGGTTCTCGATCCGTTTGCCGGTTCGGGAACGACCGCCGTCGCCGCCAAAAAATTAAACCGCTCGTTTTGCGGCATCGAATTAGATGAAAATTATTGTCTTTTAACCGAAAAACGACTTGCTTTAGCTGAAAAGAATAAAACAATTCAAGGCTTTGCCGACGGGGTTTTTTATGAAAGGAATTATTCAAGTAAAAAGTAAAAAGTGATAAATTGATGAAAATAGCGACCTGGAATGTAAATTCGATAAACGTACGGCTCGAACAACTTTTAAATTGGCTGGCAACGACCGAAACCGATGTAGTTTGTTTGCAGGAAACAAAATGCGTCGATGAAAATTTCCCGTTTGAAGCGATTCAAAATTCGGGTTATCACGCTGCATTTATGGGACAAAAATCTTACAACGGCGTAGCGATTCTGTCTAAACACGAGATCACGGACGTTCAAAGAAATTTTCCGGACGACGCGGAAGATTCGCCGAAACGCCTGATCGCCGCGACCATTAAGGGCATTCGCATCGTCAATACATACATTCCGAACGGAACGGAACTCTGGACGGATAAATTTACATTCAAACTCGATTGGCTTCAGCGTTTAAGAAAATATTTCGATGAAACCTGCGATGTAAGCGGCGATGTTCTGCTGTGCGGAGATTTTAATGTCGCGCCCGAAGAATCAGACGTTTGGAGCGTCAAGGCGTGGCAGGGAAAACTGCATTTTACAAAACCCGAACGCGCCGCCATTCACCACGTCAAACAATGGGGCTTTGTTGACGTTTTCCGCCAAATAAACGGCGATCTTCAAGAATTTTCGTGGTGGAATTACCGCGAAGGCGCGTTTCCGCGAAATCACGGACTTCGCATCGATCACATCTGGACAAGCAAAAGTTTAGCTGAAAAATGCGTCGCCTGCTGGATTGATAAAGAACCTCGCGGCTGGGAACGCCCCTCAGATCACACGCCGGTTGTTGCAGAGTTTGAATAATAAATGAAGCATGCCCGACTTCGATAATTTAGCCTGGCATCGCAAAGAAAAATTCAGAATTTGCTGAAAAATAAAATAATATAAACATCTGAAACCGCTTAAAATCATTTTGCATATTTATCTGACTACTAAAAAAATTATGGAACGTTTGCCGATTTTTTTTGAATTTATATTTAATACAAAATCCGAAAACACTTTTGCTTTTAACACACAATCAGCAAGCGTTAAAAAGTGAGAGTTTTTTCTAAAAAATATGTTGGTGCTATACTCTGAAATATGGAAGATAACGAAAAAGTTATTGATTATCCGGAACAAAAAAAATCCCGAACTCGCCGCCGCCGTGACAAAAATCGCTTACCGGCAAGCCTTAGCTTCGGGCAGCAGCGTCTTTATTTCCGAAAACGGCGATTCCCATCACCAACGTCCCGATAAATGAGCCGTAATCCTCTTTGCTTTGCGGCAAGGCGTAAGCGCGCCACGCCCCTAAATCCGCAACTTCAACAGACCTGGTTATCGTATTCCGCACGTTCAGGATGTCCATATAAGAAAACCGTTTGGCTGAAATTGAATGAACCGAGAGGAAAGCGAAGATTAAGGCAATAAAAGCGTGGTTTATCATAATTGAAATTTGATTCGTCAAATTTGGTTGCCAATTGTTGCCGAGTCGTTGATATTTCAGCATCGGATGTTTATCATAAACCAGGCAAACCCGCGAATAAAGTTCAATGAGCTGAAGTTCCCTGAACTACACTATACACAACCCTATGTTTGGTTTACTATTTCATTTTCCAACTACTTATTCACATTATTAGGCTATTTGTGCGTCGTCTCAGAAAACCTTAATTTGATGAAAATTAAAAGTGACAAAAAAATTCCAATCATTCCGGGTCGGGGACTGGTTACGGCGATGTCCAATAAATTGCGATTGGATTATTTAAATTCGCATTCAATACCGACCGGGGAGATTTCAAAAACAGACCTTGATATTCAAAACATTCAAAAAAACATTGAATCCTATATCGGAACAGTTGAAATACCTCTCGGGATAGTCGGTCCGCTTTTGTTTAAGACAGGTGAAGAAAAGGAAGAGCTGGTATATACGGCGGCAGGAACTCTCGAAGGCGCCCTGGTCGCGAGTATGAACCGGGGAGCTAAAGCGATTAGTTTAAGCGGCGGATTTACCGCCAGTGTGCTTTGGCAAAAAATGACCCGCGCACCTCTTTTTATTTTTGAACAAGAGAAACATATATCGATTTTTGAGTCATTTATTAAACTTAATTTCAGCGAAATAAAAAAGAAAGCCGAAGGTTATTCCAATCATGCCAAATTACTGGAGCTTGATTGTATCTCATTTGATAATGTTGCCCATGTAAAATTTACCTACACGACCGGCGACGCTTCGGGTCAAAATATGACGACCACTTGTACCTGGCATGCGATGATCTTTATCGTCGAAAAATTTACCCGGGATACCGGTATTCACCTCAAAGATTGGGTACTGGAAGGAAACGGATCTTCCGATAAAAAAGTTTCCGATTATTCAACTACCAAAGGCAGAGGAGTGAATGTCACAGCGGAGTGTTTTCTGAGCGAAAAAATGATGAACGAAGTCCTCAGAACCAGCTCCCAAAAGATGATGCAGGCATTTTCACCGTCCTGTAAACTCGCTAAAATGGACGGAATGTTCGGTTACAACATAAATGTAGCTAATGCGGTAGCCGCGATATTTGTCGCGACCGGGCAAGACCTGGCTTGTATCCACGAATCAAGTGTCGGAATCCTGAACCTTTGCCCGACGGGCGATGGACTGCATATCAGTCTGAACTTGCCCAATTTGGTGATCGGAACCGTCGGCGGCGGGACTCATTTAAGCAAGCAATCAGAAGGGTTAAAGATCTTAAAGTGTCAGGGAAACGGCAAAATAAACAGGTTTGCAAAACTGATCGCCGGTTTTGCGATGAGTCTCGAAATTTCTACATATGCCGCCATTGTCAGCGGAGAATTTGCCAAAGCCCATGAAAAATTAGGACGAAACAAACCCGTCAACTGGTTATTGCGTAATGAGTTGACCGGATTATTTTTGGTAAATTGTTTGAACCATTTTAATCAGCCCGTGAGTTCGATCGAGATCAAAGAAAATGAGCTTTTGGAAAACGGCATTCTGACGCAGATTGCCAAAAAAGTCAGCAAAAAATTAATCGGTTTTGAAACATTGGTCTTAAACTATAAAAACGCATCTGAAGAGACGATTGAAAAAACAGTGTTGTTGAAATCAAAACCCTTGGACCGGGAAGTCATAAAAGGACTCCATATTCTTGCCGCTTCGATTGATCCAGAATTATCAGACCTTATTAAAAAACACCGACATCAGCTGGAATATGAAAATTGTCATTTCAAGGAAAGCGCGGCATATCGCTTTTTAAGTAATAATAATTCGGCTTATATCCCACGGTTTTACGGTGAATACACCCATCAAAAACGCGAGATCTTTCTCTTTGTCATCGAATACCTCGATCCGGCACGGTTGTCTTTGTTTAATTCTGAAAATTCTCCTGAAAAATGGACTCCCGTTCAAATTGAGGAGGCAATAAAAACGGCGCAACACTTTCATCAATTGTTCAGAGAAAAAGGAATGATCGAGGATGACCTGAAGTTTATCAAAAAAGAATTTGAGCCGTGGAAATCAAATCAGCTTTACAATAAGTTGATCTCGTTATTGATCGCCGAAGAAAGGGATTCATTCAGAAAAGAGGAATTACAAAGTCTATTGGACGCTGCCCTCCGACTCGAAAAATTAAAGGAAAAAATCACGGTTCGAAAAACCATCGTCCATAATGATTACAATCCGAGAAATATAGCAGTCCGCCAAAACGGTGAGTTAGCTGTTTACGATTGGGAATTGGCTCTTTTGAATTATCCGCACCGGGATATTATTGAATTCCTGAGCTTTGTCCTAAAAGAAGATTTTACCAAAAAAGAGTTGCTGAAATACCTTGAGTATCATTATCAATTTAACCTCGGCGAAAATCCGTCCCGTTCCGATTGGTACCTGACTTATCAATACGCGATCATCGAGTTTATTGTAACGCGGGTGGCATTTTATGAAGTCGCCGGGATTGTGGTTAAATATGATTTTTCAAAGCGCATTCTTAATAATGCACTCAAAATGCTCCGTATTTTAAGTTCCGATAATTGAATCACGCCGGGAGAAATTAGAAACCTTTTGCCTACTTCTCGTTTATTGTGATCGAGAGAGACTTCCGACCGCCGGGAACTGTTTGACACAAAATCAATGAATGAACTGTTCACACATCTTTTGATTGTTCTGGTGCCATTGATCATCACCAGTATTTTTCATATGGTTGTGGTCAAAAAGAAATGCCTGACTGTTTTAGAAATTCCCATTTGGCTCGAAGGCTTTGGCGAAAACAAAACCTGGCGAGCTATGTTTTTCGTGCCATTAACCAATGGCTTATGCTTGTGTTTGATTTCTTTCGTCTGCGGTTTGCCATTGGCTTATCCGTTTTTGCTGGGGTTTACCCTGGGATTAAGTTATTTACTCTTCGAATTACCCAACTCGTTTTTGAAACGTAAGGTAGGAATCAAACCCGGGAGCCATCATCATAAACACAAGTATTTGTTTTATCTGCTCGATAAAACAGATTCCGCCTTTGGCGTAACTTTGACATATTTCATAATTACCGGGATAACCCTGAAAATGACTCTGGCGTTATTTCTGATCAATAGCCTGACACACGGCGTGATAGCTTTTTTATTGCTTAAATTAAAACTTAAATCCAGTTTCTGATGTATATTACACCGCTCCATAATTTAATTGATGGCGATCTCTTTGGTGCTAAAGCGGCTCATCTTTCAAAAATGAAAAGAGCAGGCTTTCCGGTACCGGATGGATTTGTAATCTCTGCGGCAGCCTTTTTTTCCTTTTTTATCAAACAATCCGATATGACTGATTTGATCACTGAAATCAGATCCGAATTAAAGCGGGTCGGAGCCGCAAAATATATGGTGAGAAGTTCGGCGATCGGTGAGGATTCGGATGAAAACTCATTTGCCGGACAATTGGATTCCTTTATTTCATCCGCCGAAGAATCCGACATTATCGCACATCTGAAAAAATGCTGGAACTCCTATCAGAAAGAAAATGTGCGGGTCTATGAAAAACACAGCGGGAAGAAACTCAATGGGATGGGAGTGGTTATTCAGCAATTGATTGAACCGGATTTTGCCGGAGTTATCTTTACCCGTTCTCATTTGCAAGCCGGACAAATGCTGGTTGAATATGTCGAAGGACACGGGGAAAAACTGGTGTCAGGCGAGATGACACCCAAAAGTTTTCATTATTCCGGCAAAAAACCACCCACGGATAAGCACTTCTTGCCGGGGTTAAAAACGGGTTTAGCCATCGCCCGACAAATTGAACAATTCTACGGCTCACCGACCGATATTGAATGGGCTCTCAAAGACGGCGTTTTTTATGTGGTTCAGGCTCGTCCGATTACTTCTCAAATAAAGGAAATGGAAGTTTATTGGTCAAATACCAATGTCAATGAAAATTATCCCGATCCTATTTCGCCGCTTTTATATTCCATTGCACGCGAAGCCTACTATCATTATTTTAAAAATTTATCCAGACTCTTTCGAATTCCGGCTGAAGAAATCAGAAGACTGGAACCGTCATATGCCAATGTTATCGGGGCATTTGGCTGCAAAATGTATTACAACATGAGCAGTATCCACGAAATTTTATCGGCATCGCCATTCTCCGATTTATTGATCAAATCATTTGATAACTTTGTCGGGTATTCGGCAGAAAACAAAAGCACCCGAAAGGATTTCGGGATCAGAACAAAGCTTTCTTTTATTAAAGAATTTATTAGTTTGAACCTGAATTTGGAAAAAAACGTCAGCCAATTCGAAAAAATAGCAGATGATTATAGCCGGCAATTAAAAAAAGCAGTGGTCATGGATGACCTTCGGTCGTGTTTTCATAGTTTTATTGAAACCCGTATGCACAGCTGGTATCGGGCTTCGCTGGCTGACTTTTTTGCGATGACTTATCATGGATTATTAGGTAAATTCTGTTCCGGGTATTACGGCAATGAGGCTCCCGGCATTCAGAACAAACTTATCCAGTCCATCCCCGGACTAATTAGCAGCGCACCCATTATTGAAATGTATGATCTGATCGGGAAAATCAGAAATGACCCGGAAACCTACGAGAGTTTTAACCGTTTAGGGGCTCAGGAATTCCTCATCTGGCTCCAAAACAATGATTCCTCTGAAGAGATCTTAACGGCGATCCAATCCTATTTAGAAAACTGGGGTTTTCGATGTTCCGGAGAGCTTATGTTAACCTCGGAAAATTACATCGAAAAACCCGATAGTTTTATTGCTCTTCTGCAACAATATGAAAAATTGCCGAACCGGAACCCTGAGAAAATCATTCAAGAAAAATTTCTGGAAGCGACGGTTGCCAAAAAAGACTTTAGAAAAAAAATTCTTGACCGGAAACCCTGGTTTTTACCAAATGCCTGGCTGCAGATCGGATTCCTGAATTTTTTGGTCAAAAGAGCCAGTCACGGCATTGCGTCCCGCGAGAGAGTCAGGCTCAAACAGTCGCTTCTGTATTTTAGATTCAAGCAAGTGCTGCAAAAAATTGAAAAAGAATTTATCAAAAAAGGATTGCTGAAAAACGAAGGTGATATTTTGTTTTTGACCTATCCGGAGATTTCCGAACATCTTAGTGCTTCATCAATGTTGTTTAAGATTGCGCCAAACATCATCGAGGCAAGACGCTCCGAATTTCTGCGAACTTCTAAGCTGATTTACCCCGATGATTTTTATACGAATCGGGGAATAAACAGCGCTCCGGCTGAAGTAATACAAAAAGGCAAGAGACCAGAAACAGAAGGTTCGCTCAAAGGGATGTGCGCTTGCGGCGGCATAATTGAGGGACGGGCTAAAGTATTATCAACCGTTTTAGAAGCCGGGAAATTGGAAAAAGGAGATATTTTAGTGACCAGGCAGACGGATCCGGGCTGGGTGGTCGTGTTTCCTTTAATCAGCGGATTGATCGTCGAGAGAGGAGGCATGCTTTCGCACGGGGCAATTGTTTCCAGAGAATTCGGGATACCCGCGATTGTCGGCGTTGATTCGGCGACAACCCTGATTAAAGATGGTGACCGGATCATCTTAAATGCCGATTCCGGCGAAATTACGATTTGTGAGTAACGCATTGACCACCTACCTCCGGCAACGAATTCAACCTCTGCGGTTGATAATTCTCGCTGTCTTTATTTTCTTATTTAGCCGTCCCGCTCCCGAATTTAAGACCGATTCTTTTATATCCTTTGTTTTACTGCTGGTTTTTCTAGTAGTTTTTCGTTTATACGATGATCTGATGCAAGCTGATAATGATCAGGGCAAACCCGATCGGAGCTATACTGATCCGGCGGAAAGAACAACACTTTTTTATTATTTAATTTGTTTTTTCTGTCTTTTATCGGGTATTGCTTTTTATGTTTCAAATTACCTGGCTCTGTTTTTATTCTGTTTTATTACAGTCAATCACCTGCTTTATTTATTGTTCATCACTAACAAAACCGGCGCCGGATTGCTTCCGTTATTAAAATATCCCTTTGTTTTTTTTCTGCTCCGATCTTCTGATTTTTCAGCTCTCACCGGCGGGGAACATATTGTCCTCCCGGCACTATCATTATTTTCGGCTTTTGTTGCATTTGAAAGCATGGAAGACAAAACATTTCCAATCCCGATCAAATATTCCTGCTTTTGGCAGGTATTTTCTTTTATTCTGATTCTGGCGGGGAAGTTAAACGGACTGAGTATCCTTACTTTTTCCCTTTTATTGTCGTTGTCTTTAGTTTGGAATTTCTTTAATATGAAGGCATCTCCCTATCTATATCTATTGTGTTTTTTAGTTTTTAGAATACTTATCGATCAATTATGACGTTTAATCCTTTAAGTAGAGTTCAGGAATTAAACAATCCCGCCCATTTTCAATATGAGACGGTCAATTGTTATCTTTGCGGACAAAGCGAATGCACTGAATTTCTGATCGGGGAAGAGGATTTGACCGGAAAGGACGGTAAGTTTCTTTATGTCAAATGTACAAGTTGTAGTTTGGTTTATCAAAATCCCCGCTTAAACATCGGCTCTATCAAAGAATATTATGACAGCGAATATCTGGCTCATCGAAAGAAAAAGGATTGGGGATTCTTAACCCCTTTGTACGAATGGGCGATGAACAAGATCGACCGCGATAAAGAGAAATTGGTGCAAAAATATTTTCCGGTCAACGAAAATACCCGGTTACTTGATGTTGGCTGTGCCGTCGGGACATTTCTCTTGTATATGAACCGGAAATATCAATGTAAAATTTCCGGCGTTGATTTTAAAGAAGACCTGGATTACCCCGGTTTCGATAAAATTGACTTTCATCAGGGCGTTTTTTACGACCAAGATATTCCGGCAGAATCAATGGATCTCATTACTATGTGGCATTTTTTTGAGCACGATTATGATCCGGTGAAAAGCCTGGGCGTGGCAAGGAAAGTTTTAACCGAAGACGGCAAACTGATTATCGAAGTGCCTCGTCTGGATTCCTTAACTTTTAGATTATTCAAGAATAAATGGACCGGAGTTCAGGCACCGCAGCATACCGCACTGTATTCCAAAAAAACCTTGGTTGAAATTCTGGAAAAGAACGGGTTTGAAATCGAAGCCTATTTACCCTTTGGGGCTTTTCCGCCCTACTTTTACATTTTCACCGGGACTTATTTTAAGTTTATCGGTAAGGGATTGAATCTTGACCGAATTATTGTCCCGTATTTTTTGGGACAATTTCTGTTGTTTCCGGTTCTGCTTTTTAAGAATTATCTCAATCTCTCGATGCAGACGATTGTATGTGGAAAAAAATAAAATATATCTATCATTTTTCTGTCGGCTTACTGCTGCTGACAACAATGGGGATTATTGCCCTTTCGCTGCGAATTATTTCGTTCGGTCGCTTGACGGATTTTAATCGGAAGCATCTGGTTCCCGCGTTTTCAAAAGCCATTCTCTATACTCTCGGAATAACCCTGGAAAATGAAGTGAAGCTGGAAGAACCGGATCGTCCCCATTTTTATACTTTCAATCACAACTCACATCTCGATGCTTTTATACTGATGTGCCTCGGTCTGACAAATACGCGGTTTCTGATGAGCGAAAAAACGCTTCATTACATCCCTGCCACTTTGGCAGCTTTGGCGATCGGGGTTTTATATATTCCAACCAAACCAAATAAAGAACGGCGGCTAAAATTTTTCATTAAATTGGCAGAACGAATAAAAAAGGAAAAAGTGAGCATCGCCGGATCTTCCGAAGGCACGGGCGGCGAATTTAATACCATCAATCAATTTAACCGCGGGGTGTATCATATGGCTCTGGTATCGGAAATGCCGATCGTCGCCATTTTTATTTACACCCCGGTCGAATCAAATCCCTCGACCGATTTCAGACCGATCAAAAAAGGCACTGTTCGGATGCAGCTCCTTGACATTATTCCAACTACCGATTGGAAATTGGAAAATCTGGACAGCCACATTGACCAAATAAGAAATATGTATGTCGAAAAGTTTAATTCCTTCGGCGGAGCAAAAGCAAAATGATGAATCCCGATCTCAAACGAAACAATCTGAAAGCCTTCGCTTTTTTAGCCGGTCCTTTGATCTTAGCAGGTTTATCCATATATCTGTTTACGCTGAACAGCCCGATTTGGTATGGGCTGGGAACTCTGCTGCTTTCGATTTTCTTTGCCCAAACCTTTATTCTGCTGCATGAATGCGGACATTTAAGTTATTTTGAAAACAGGATAATAAACAAATTTTTCGGACATATTTTCGGTTTATTAACCGTGATTCCCTTTTATAACTGGCAACAAATTCATAATCTTCACCACAAATGGACGGGTTGGCGCGACCTTGACCCGACCACCGAAAAAACGGCGAAACCGGTCAATTCAAAAATTACCCGATTCATCGTCAACTTTTGCTGGTGGCTCTTTATTCCTCTTTTTTATTTAACTTATAAACTCAGTAATTATTGGAATCTATTTAAGATAAAACGTTTTGTCCCCTCAAATGTTTTAACTCCGGCAGTGATAAATGTGTCGCTTTACTTTTTGTTTTATGTCGTGATTTTTTATCTCTTTTCGACCGTTATCCTTCAATATATTTTACCGGCTTTTGTTTTGAGTTTGGTGTGGAAAGAACTCTTAATTATGACTCAACACACTCATATCGAAATACCCGTTTCCGAAGGACAGGACGTAAAACCCGTTTCGTATATGGAACAGGTAAAATACACCCGGAGTTTTTATACCGCAACATTTATCGCCCGTTACTTTTTATTCAATTTCAATTTACACGAAGCCCACCATGCCTATCCCGGATTACCCGCTTATTGCCTCGATAAAATTGACCTGGACATCCCCAAGAAACCGAAATTTTCAGAATGGCTGATCAAAGCTAAATCTATGAAAGGGGCGGATTACATTTTCAAAACCTCAAAACAGACGGGAAAAATATTCTGAAATGATGCTGATTTATCACACAAAATTCTCTGCCAAAATTTAGCAAACAAAAACAAAGAATCAATAAGAAAAATAAGCAATAAACAAAGAAAAAGCCCGAATGTTCGGGCTTTTTCTAATAATTAAATTTTCTTTTGTTTTTGATGGTTATGAGAGATTACTTGCCGATACAGAATATTTTCAGCATCTGTAAACTGTGCCAAATCAATGAATTAAGGAAACTATAAATTACAAAAGATACAAATAAGAGGCAAAATAACCCAAAATCAGCGAAAATTATTGTGTTTTGACAAAGATATTATTGCATAAGAAATTTC
>CAYUGW010000030.1:0-15618 GCA_964444245.1 uncultured Blastocatellaceae bacterium
CGCCCGCGACCGATTTAACCGCTTCGGAAGTGCGCCGCGCTTATCTGCAATTCGTACTCGATCCGGTTGTTTTGAGTAAATCGGCGGAAATTTTCGCGCACCGGGATGCGCTCAGAAATCTGGTTAATGAACGCCGCAAATCGAATCCGAATATCTCGCCCGATTTTGTTCTGTCGGTTTCGCGCTCGCTGGTGGCGGCGGTTGATGCGCGGCAGATCGAATTTTACCGGTCGCGGGTTGCCACTTTTGAGGCGCGTCAGAAAATCGCTCTGTTAGAAAAAGAAGACGAAAAACTAAAAAAAGAAGGCAAATTCGATCAGGCAAAACGCGATGCGCTCAAAAAAGAAATCGTCGCCAAATTAAACGAGTACAATCAAACCCTTTCGGATGAAACCGCCGTTTTATTGTCCGATGCGTATGAAGCGGGCGCGGTTATGGTGTTTTATTTTGCCGATAAATTAAAGGGAATGGAAGATTCCGGCTTTGATATGACGGAATCGGTCGGCAATATGATCGTCGCTTTTGACGCGAGCAAGGAAACGAACCGTCTCGAACAATTTGCCGAAGCAAGAAAGCGCGGCTTGGCGGAACGCGAAAAACGCAAGGAACTGGCGGCAAATCAGGAAATCGTCATCGAAAATCCCTTGACGAAAAAACTGATCGAAATTGACGATGGGATTAACAATAAAAAATATCCGGAAGCGCGAAATTCGCTTAATAATCTTTTAAAGGATACGGCACTCGTCGATGAAGCCAATGAACTGGTGCGCGTCTATTATTCGCTCGGTCGCCTCGAAAGCCTGTCCGCCGAAGAAGCCGCCGAAGACATCGAAACGCGCAATTATCATCTGGTCGCCGCCCAGCAAGCGTATGGCAAAGTTATAGATGTTTATATAAAGGCGACTAAGGAAGAAAAAGAAAAAACCGACCGCGCCTTGATTTCCCTGACGTATGTCGCGCTGGCAAGAATTTATGAATTTAACGACCAGAACGAATACGCTCTCAAAATTTATGAAGAGGCGATCAACGTCGGCGAAATAGACGGCGGCGCATTCAAAGAAGCAGTCGCCGCTAAACAAAGATTGATGAAAAACCCATGAAACAAGGTAAAAGGTAAAGCTTTTGAAATTTAAAGTTTTTTGGTTTTATTAAAATCCTTTAAGGTTTAAATAGTTTTGCTGTAAGTGGAAAAAGGCTTGTAGTTTTCGATTAAAAAGCTATTCACTTTTCGCTATTAACTATTCACTAATTTACAGTTAATAAATCCGTGAAACAGTTAATAGCGAAGAGTGAATAGTGAATAGTTGCGGACGATTACAAGGTTTTAGCGGTAAATTCGCGCTATTTACGAGCCGCGCCGGAATTTAAAAACAATTATGACCTAATCAGTTCCAAAGTTTTACCTTTTACCTTTTACTTTTTACCCTTTACCTTTTACCTTTTAAGAATGAATGCAGAAAACTTTCGAAGCGGTTATGTTGCTTTTGTAGGTCGTCCGAATGCGGGAAAATCCACACTTCTTAATCATCTGGTCGGCGAAAAGATCGCCGCCGTTTCCAACAAACCGCAGACGACGCGCCATAAGATCAAGGGAATCGTAACGTTAGAGGGCGGACAGATCGTTTTTATAGATACGCCCGGCGTACATAAACCCGGATATTTGCTCAATCGCCGGATGATGTCGGCGGTTCACGACGCGATTCTGTCGGTTGATCTGGTAATCTTACTGCGCGACGCTTCCGTTTCGACCGGAAACGGCGACCGTTTCGTTCTCGATCTGGTCAAAGAATCGGAAAAACCGGCTGTTCTGGTTCTCAATAAAATTGATAAAGTCAGAGATAAAAAACTGCTACTTCCATTAATCGAATTTTATTCAAAGGAATACGATTTCGCTGAAATCATCCCGATTTCCGCCCTTCGGGGCGAGGCGATTGAAATTCTTCTCAAAGAAATCGTCAAACATCTGCCGGAAAACCCGCCCGTTTTCGGCGAAGATGAAATGACCGATCAGCCTTTGAGAACGCTCGTCGCTGAAATGGTCAGGGAAAAAATCCTGATGACAACGGGCGAAGAATTGCCGTATGTCACGGCGGTCGTGACGGAAAAATTCGACGAAACCGAATCCGGCGGCACGAAAATCTACTGCGCCATTTATGTCGAAAGGTCTTCGCAAAAAGGAATAATAATCGGCAAAGGCGGCTCGAAACTAAAGAAAATCGGCGAAGAAGCCCGTCGCGACATCGAAAAACTGATGGGCAAAAAAATCCATCTGCAACTATTTGTCAAAGTCGTCAAAGACTGGCGCAATCAGGAAAAAGACCTCGACGAAATGGGCATTCAAGAATAGGACATTAGTCTTTATTTCGCTTTTCAAAAATTAGAAATGAAGGAAGACTTTAATTCGGTAAGTTCGCAGGAAACAGGACGGCTCGGAGTTCTGCATCTGAAACGCCTTTGGAACAGAACGATTCAGACGCGTAACGGACGAAAAACGACTCAGAACGAAGACGAATGGCGTTTTGATAAAACCGTTCTTTTCGGTTTGGGACTCAGCCTCGAGGAAACTTTTCAATATCTATACCAAACCGCTCCGGGTTTTGAAGAATTCGAGAATTGGATTCTGGAGATCAACGGCGGCAACGTCGAGCAAAACCGGATCGAGCGCATCAATTCGGTTATCAGCGGCACGGATTATTCGCCCGAATTGCGAGATCAGCTTGATGAAATCGAACGAAGCGAACCTGTTTTAAGCAAGGAAGATTTGGAATTCTGGGATAAATACGGTTATGTCATTGTGCGAAATGCGATTTCACGGGCTGAGGCGAAAGAATCCGAACAAGCTGTCTGGGATTTTCTCGAGATGAATCCTAAAGATGCAGAAACGTGGTATCATTCGGCGAAAACTCAGGGAATAATGGTGCAGTCTTTTCATCGCGAAGCGTTTCGCCGGAATCGCCTTTCAAAGCGAATCCAAAAAGCCTTTGCACAAATTTGGGAAACTGCCGATCTATGGACAACGATTGATCGGGTCGGATTCAATCCGCCTGAGAAAGCGGATTGTTTTCAGTTTCCGGGACCGCATCTGCACTGGGATATGAGCCTCGAGTTTCCGCTCTATTTCGGAACTCAAGGGATTTTGTATCTGACGGACGTTTCCGCCGAACAGGGTGCTTTTACCTGCGTGCCGGAGTTTCAACGGAAAATCGAAAATTGGCTCAAACGTCTGCCGCCCGGCGCGGATCCGCGCCGGGAAAATCCGGAAAATCTCGGCGAAGCAGTTCCGATTGCGGCAAACGCCGGAGATTTGATTATCTGGCATCAGGCATTGCCGCACGGCAGCAGCCCAAACCGCGCCGCCCGCCCGCGTATCGTTCAATATATCAATATGTTCGCCAACCGCCGCGATGATAATGAGATTTGGAAATAAATTAAAGATAAATTCCCGATTCAAAAAGTCCCTTATTTTCTTCAATTATCAAAAAAAATCTTGAAGCTATCTCAATAATAATGCGAATCAAGAGTAAATCGCGCCTGTTAGCCTGTTTGTCTGCGATAGCTACCGAGTTTTTTACAAACAACCGCGCCGAAACAGGCTAACAGGCGCGTTTTACGTTTGCTTGATAGTCTTTTTTACCTTTTTTTCAAAGTATTTTCTACACTTGATTCGCATTAATACTAATCCAACAGTCTTTGACCGCGTTTCCCGTAGAAATAAAGGTGAAACGCGGTCTTTAGAGCGGCTCGCTTAACGGAATCAATTATTTTTGAGATAGCTTCTAAAGAGTGTCTTGATCTTATACACCGTATAAAGGTTTATTGCTCCCGATATGGGATGAAAATACGCGAAAAGTAAAATTTACTTCGGATTGTAATACTGCATTAACTTATGTAAGTCTTTAACTCTCTGCATTTACGGCAAATCAAGAGGTTTTGCGGCACACGAATTGCCCGTTCATAAATATCTACTCTTTTTACTTTTTAATTTTTCGGAGTGGAAAATGATCAATGGGAACGGTTTATTTATGAAAGTTATAAAATCATCTTTGGTAATTTTTACAATTACTTTTTTGATGCTGGCTTGCGGTTCAACTCAAACAGACGAAACGATTTCTTCGGATTTAACCCTGAATGAAATACCGGAAAATGAAATAGTTTCCGGCGAAACTACTTACCGGGCAAAAGAAAATCTTGATCTGCGGGCAGTCGGCGAACTGCTTGAAAGAGCCGAAACGGCGGAAGAATTCGAATATTTGCTCAACAATGAAGGCGTGAACAATCTCGATCTGAACGGCGACGGTTACGTTGATTATATCAGCGTTGCGGAATATGACGACAGAGATGATAATCAGCGCGGGTTTACGCTTTTTAACCGCTTCGGCGCGAACGAAATTCAGGAAATCGCCAGTATAATCTTTAGCCGTGACCAAAGGGACGCGCCCGGTGCAAGAGTGCTGCTAACCGGAAACGAGCAGATTTACGGCGATAATTATAATTACGAAACAAACTGGCTGGATAAAAGTCTGGCAATTGCCGACTGGGTTTTCGGTGATCGAACCGAACGGTATGAATCGCCGTATTATGACGACAATTATCCCGAAGATTATGATACTTATAATGTCGTGGAAACGCCGGTTTACCGGACGAGAATGACGGAATATTATTCCGAACCCGTTTTTATTCAAACATATCAACCGACGGTAAGAAATGTCAGAATAAAATCGTCGTATAAAAATAGATCCATAAAAAACATCTACGCCGGATTAGCCAAACCGTCGCGGGAACAGATCGAATTTATCAGAAACAATCCGCGCCGACCGGAAGTTATTTACAGCAGAAATCAGAATAGAAAAGTAAAAAACAGAAATATTTCATATAAACGCGATGACCGAAAAAGAAACAGCGATAAATCTGCTAAACCCGACAAAAGAAATAGCGAGAGATTTGAAAGACGAAATCAGCCGAACCGGATCGAACGGGAAAATGTCAGACAAAATGGGATTGAACGAAGAAACGGCAGACCGAACCGGGTTGAACGAGAAAATGTCCGACCGAATATTAATATCGAGCGAAAAGACGTAAAATCGCCCGGCAGAAATAATCGCGCTAAACCGGAAAATAAAGGAAACAACGAAAAATCGCGCGGCGGCGGCAGGGGAAATAAAAAAGGCGGCGGCAATGATAAAGGAAAAGGGAAAAGACCTTAAAACATTTTGCAATATTTAATTTTGCAAGCGATTGTCCTATTATTGGGCAATCGTTTTTTTTTATAAATTGATGAACAATAAACAGAAAATATGGTATTCGATCGCCGTCGAAGCAAAAACGGAAGCGGAAGAAGCCGTCGAATTTGCGCTTAACGAACTCGACTCATTAGGAAACGAAATAAGCGATTTCGGCAAACCGCAAACCGCAGTTATAACGGTTATCGGTTATTTTAACGAAAAAATCGACGAGCGTGTTTTACGGGAAAAATTGGAGAGATGTTTGCAAATTTACGGTTTTTCAATCGATGCGGTAAAAAGTTTGAAATGGAGCGAGATCGAAAATCAGGATTGGATCGCCGAATGGAAAAAACACTGGAAACCGACCGAAACCGAAAAATTCATCATCGCGCCGCCGTGGGAGAAGATTGAAAACGCGGAAAAAATAATTATCCGCATCGAACCAAATATGGCTTTCGGTACGGGAACGCACGAAACGACGCGCCTTTGTTTGCGGGCGATTGAAGAAAATTATTCACCGGAAATGAGCTTTTTCGATCTCGGCACGGGAACGGGAATTTTAGCCGTCGGCGCGGCGAAAATTCAAGGCAAAAGTAAAAAGGCAAAAGGCAAAATTGCCGGGTGCGATACGGATGAAGAAGCGGTAAAAATCGCTGCCGAAAACGCGCATTTAAATAATGAAGATAACATTGATTTTTTTGTCGGCTCGATTTCCGTTGAAACCCCAAACTTCGATTTTGTCTGCGCTAATGTGACGGCTGATGTGATCGTTCCGCTTTTGCCGCTTTTAATTGAAAAAACCCGGCAAATTTTAGTTTTATCGGGGATTTTACTCGAACAGGAAAATCTGGTGACGGAAAAATTAAAGGAAAACGGCATCGAAAATTTTGTGGTTAAACCCGACGGCGAATGGCTCGGAATAATCGTGAAATTAAACGTCTGAAATTTTCATCTTAATAAATCATTATCTTTATAAATCTTATCGGAAAAAAGATGATATTCTTTCTCTAAATCTTCGAAAATACTTGGTAAAATCGGTTCTGAATTGTAAAGATCAAGCGTCTTTACGGTTTTGTATTCTTCTGAGTTTGTAATTTTTTTAGCCGTATTTCTGATTCCTCTTGTTTTTTTATTCGCTTCAAGTTTCTTTCGTGTTCGGCGAAAAAAAATTTCGCTATTTTTTATACTATCCAGCATTAAATTTCTTTCCGACAAAATTCTCCGGGCATCGAAATTTTCGATTGATTGACGCATTTCCCGTAAAATATTGAGATTATTATTAATTTCACGAATTCCGTTTCTGATTTGTCCGGGCGTTAATGCTTTCGCATCTCCGAGATAAGGCAGCAATTCATTTTCAAGTCGAACAATTTCAATTTTGTTTTGCTGAAAATCGCAAAGTTTTTGCTGCAAACCGATTATTACGCTCAATTGCAAAAGATGCGAATTATTTTTATCTTTTTCGAGATTTTCAGTTAAAATGTTTTCTCTTTCATCCAGCTCAAACATGGTATTTATCAATTTGCTTTCTTTAACAGAAAGTAGTTTTTGAGAATCGGAAAACTGATTTTTTCTTCGCGATCTTAATGTTAATTCAGCTATCAAATAACTAAAGGAGAGAGAAATTACCGCTCCCGGAAGCGCAGCTATCAAAAAAGAAATTACTAAACTTTCGTGAATATGAAAGTATAATCCGGCTAAGCCTGCCAAAATTGTCAAACCTAAAAATAAAGGCATTTGAATTTTGTAAAATTCCCTATCGTTATCGTCCGAATTTTTCTTGCCGGGTGAAATCAACCCGCAATCAGGGCAAAATTCTTCATTTTCACGAACGTAAAATTCACAATCAGGGCATTCAATAACCATAGTTTTATTATGATCTTTATTCGTTTAAAAATTTCTTACCGATATTATTTTCGGTTCGCAAACGTTTGTATTCATTTTCCAGTTCTTCAAAAGATTCGGAAAAACCGGTCAAAGTTGCCTAATATAAAATCCGCAACTTAGACATTTCGTGAGCATAATTTTTCCCGAATAATTCTTGCATAAATCCCGATTTAGAAAAAGAACGCATTCGATAAATTTTCCGCATTTTCCCTTTTGCCGAGTTTATTCTAAAATCTATATATCGCAAAAAAATTTGGAATTTGAAATCTGAAATCTGAAATCTATCTATGCACATCACGAAAATCGAACTCGAAGACATAAAATCTCACGCGCATTTTTTCCACGAATTCGAGCGCGGAACGATTGCCATTACGGGCGAAAACGGCGCGGGGAAAACGACTCTGATCGAAGCCGTCGCGTGGACTCTGTTTGATCTTCTTGATTATAAAAAGGACGATTTCGTCCGGCGCGGCGCGAAAAAAGGCGTGGTGCGCGTAACCTTTGAAAGCGGTCTGGACGAGCGCGAATATCTCGTTTATCGCGATTCGGGAACGGGTTATTATGTTTACGATCCGCAATTAAAGACGCGCATTGCCGATAAAAAAGAAGAAGTTACGCGCTTTTTATGGCAGCATTTGGGCGTTGAAGCCGGAACGGATTTGGAAACGCTTTTCCGCCGCGCGATCGGCGTTCCGCAGGGAACTTTTACGGCGATCTTCTTAGAAACTCCCGCTGAACGAAAAAAGGCTTTCGACAAACTTCTTAAGGTCGAAGAATACCGGCAAGGCGCGGATAAATTATTGGAAACGGCGCGTTTTATCGACACGAAAATTACGATTGTCAGAGAAAATATCGCCCGCGCCGAAGGCGAATTGGCGCAAATTGAAAGATTAGAAGAAGAAAATAAAACCTTCGGCGAACAGGTGAAAAATCTGTCGGACGCGCTCGAAAAATTAAATTCGGAAATCGAAACAAAAGCTGAAATCGTCAAAAAATTCGATGAACAGGAAAGTAAATTCAACGAAATAAAAATCGCGCTCGATAAATCGAATACGGAATTTACACGCGCCGAATTTTCGCAAAAACAGAAGGAAAAGGAAAAAAATCAGGCGTTTGAAGCAAATGAAAAAATAAAATCGGTCGAAGCCGATTATAAAATTCACCTCGAAGCACTTCTGAAATTAAAGGAATTAGATCGCGAGCGAACCGAGCGCGACAAGATAAATTCGGAATTAAAACGGGTTGAAACCGCGCAGGTTAATGTCAAAGCCGAACAAAAATCAAACGCGGAAAAACTCGATTCCGCGCTCAAAGCGCATAAGGAAATTGCCGAACTCCAGCCGAAAATCAAAACGGAAGAAGAACTGGAAAATCAATTAAAGGATTTGAGAAACCGCACGGCAAAAGCCGAAGGGGTTGAAACTTCGATAAAAAGTCTGGATGAAAAATTAAATGATTTGCGCGAGAAATATGTAAAAAATCAGACGCAGATCAAAGACGCAGATGAGAAAAGCACAGACGCGAAATTTTTGGAAGAAAGACAAAAACGCGATTCGCAAGTAACAAACGATTTGGCGCGCTTTCGGGCGAAACTCGACAGCGACCGCAAATTTCAGGAAGAAATAAAAAACGGACTCTGCCCGATCTTGTCGGAAAAATGTTTAAACTTAAAACCCGGACAAACGCTCGAAAGTTTTGTTTCGACGCAGTTTACGGAAATTACCGCGCAGATTTCCGCGCTTGAAACCGAGCAGAAACACCTTGCGACCGCGCTAAGTGTTTCCCGCGAAGCGGAGAAACACTTAGCGAAACTCGAAACTTTGAAAGCGCGTGAAAATGAGATTTCCGACGAAGGTAAAAAATTAAAAGCCGAAAAAGAATCTCTGAAAAAAAATCTCGCGGATTTGCCGAAGTTGACCAAAGATTTAAGCGAAATCGAAAATAAATTAAAAGTTCTCGATAATCCGAAAGCGCGGGTGAAAATGCTCGAAAAAGAAGCGGGCAACGAGATTGAGCTTCGCACAAAGCGCACGGAAATCGAGAAAAATCTTGAACGTCTGGAAAATGATCGCGGGATTTTGCTCGAACAGCTTGAAACTTACAAATTTCTCGATGAGCAATGGAAGGAATTTTCGGAAAAACGCGACCGGACAATTCAAGCGCACCGGCAATTCGTCGCAAATGAAGATTCGGCAAAACTCTTGCCGGAAAAGGAAAAAGAACTCGAACAGGCAAACGCGGAAGTTGCCGAATTAAAAGAAAATTTAGAAAAAATTAAAGTTGAACTCGAAACGGCAAGCAAAGATTACGACCGCGAGCGGCATCAGAGCGAGAGAAGTTTTTTGCTCGAATTTGAAAGAAAAGCGGCGGAAACGCGGGCGAATTTAGAAAACTCGAAAAAACGCGCCGATGAAACCGCCGCGGAATTAGAGCGTCTGTCAGAGGTTCGCAAGGCAATGCAAGCCGAATTTCAGGAAAAAGAACGACTCGAAAAAATCGGCGAAGCGACGAAATTTATCCGCGACACGCTCAAGGAAGCCGCGCCGCTCGTGGCGCGAAATTATGTTCATCACGTGTCTTTAGAGGCAAATCAGATGTTCCGCGAGATTTCCGGAAACGCCGAACGCACGCTGAAATGGACGGAAGATTACGGAATTCTGCTGGAAGAAAACGGACACGACCGCCCGTTTATCAATCTCTCCGGCGGCGAACAAATGGCGGCGGCACTTTCGGTCAGACTGGCTTTGCTCAAACAGCTGTCCGATGTAAGATTAGCGTTCTTTGATGAACCGACAACAAATATGGACGCGGCGCGGCGCGAACGCCTTGCCGAACAGATCAGCCACATCACGGAAAAACAAACCTTCGACCAGCTTTTCGTGATTTCGCACGATGATACTTTTGAGAACTATGTAAGTAATACGGTTATGTTAAAGGGAGATGAAAACCAGTAAATTATTAACAAATAAAGCATTTTTATCTGGATTCTTCATTGGGATTTTTTTATTTGTCGGCGGAAATCTTTATTCGGTTTGGCGTAACGGATTCTGTCCTGAGTTTTCAACATTTGTAGGTTTTCCTTTAACTTTTTTTATACCGGAATGCGGATTTAATTTTAGGATTATTTGGCATTTTTTATTAATTAATATTTTGTTTGCTGTAGTTTGTAGTTTTATCAACGGCTTAATTTTCAAATTCGTTTGGTCGAAAATTTCAGTGCGAAATGAAAGTCAGAACCGTCTGCGGTAGCGGGCGGTTTAAGATTATACTCTCGGAAATTGGTAAATTATGTTAAACCATCCGCTACCGCAGATGGTTCTGACCTTTGATATGGTAAAAAATAATCTGGAAAAATGCTTCGCGTTTATTCTCGAACTCGAAAAGCTGAAAGCGGTTCACCGCAAAACGAAACCGCTCGGATTAGACAGATATGAAAATTCCGCCGAACACAGTTGGCAGGTTTCGGTTTTGGCTTTGACGATGGCGAAATTTTCGGATGAAAGCATTGATATTGATAAAGTTTTGAAAATGCTGCTCTTACACGATATTTGCGAAATTGATACGGATGATATTTTCTTTTTTGACGAAGTCGGAAGAGAAAACATCAAAGAACAGGAATCTGCGGCGGCGGAAAGAATCTTCGGGATTTTACCTTCCGCTACAGGAGCGGAATTTTTAGAAATCTGGAAGGAATTTGAAGCGGCGAAAACGAAGGAAGCAAAATTTGCTAAAGCGATTGACCGCCTGATGCCCGTTTTGCAGAATATTTATAACAAGCGGCAAAGCTGGGATGAAAATAGCATCGGCAAAGAGCAGATTCTTGCAAAAACCGCTTTTATCAGCGATGCGGGTGCGGAGATTTGGAAAACTGTTGCGGAGAAAATAGAAACGGCTTTTGAAAATTGAACGACTGGAGCGCGGGGCGGCTCGCTTGCACCGTCGCGATAGCGGCGGAATGGCGTTTCTAATAAAATCAAGTTTATTCAAAGCACAGGCTTTTTCGCGCTCACGCGCTCATTGCAAGCGGGGACGCTTGCGCTCCAGTCAATAAATATTATGAAAGAAGTTACAATCGTCTGCGACGGTTCATCGCTTGGCAACGGGAAAGGAAATCCGCGGGCGGCGGCGTGTGCCGTTTTGGGTTATAAAGGTTTTTGGCGCGGGTTTTGCGAATACCTGGGAAACGCGACGAATCAGCAGGCGGAAATCGCGGCGGCGACAATCGGACTCAAAACTCTGACCGAGCCTTGCAAAGTTCGGCTTTTGAGCGATTCAAATTATGTCGTGCAGACGATGCTCGGGAAATTTCGCAAAAAAACCAATCACGAATGGTGGGCGCGGCTCGACAAAGCCGCCGAAAAACACGATATTACTTGGGAATGGGTCAAAGGTCATTCGGGGCATATCGTGCAGGAAGTCGCCGATTCGATGGCGCGGCGGGCGGCGGAATTGGGCAGAGTTGACGAAGCGATTTTAGAAGAAGCGGTCGCCGAAATCGGGGTTGTCGAGATTTAGATGATGAGAGAAAGAAGGGGAGAAGGGGAGAAAGGGAGAAGAGGAGAAAGGGAGAAAGGGAGAAAAATTTTCTCATCTTTTGTCCGCTCTAATTTTTCTATTGCTGTTTTACCTTTTTACTTTTTACTTTTTACTTTTTACTTTTCGCCTTTTGAAGTTTTTGCTCAAAGAGCGGATTCGCTCGGCTGGAATTGGCAGAATCCGCTGCCGCAAGGGAACGAACTTTTTTCGATTCATTTTGCGAAAAACAAGGAAATCGGCTATGCGGTCGGCGCGGATAATACGATTCTGCGCACGGAAAACGGCGGTTTTCGGTGGGAAGGACAAAAAGCCCCGACGATTACGAATCTTTCCGGCGTGTTTGTTAAAGACGAGAAAAATGCCGTCATCGTCGGCACACGCGGTTCGATTTTTTTGACTTCTAATCGCGGAAAATCGTGGAAACCGATTTCCATTGAAGTCAAAGAACATTTTTACAGTGTTTCATTTGCCCGAGAAAATCTAAACATCGGCTGGACGGTCGGCAGTCACGGAAGCATTCTGAAAACGACCGACGGCGGCGAAAAATGGATTTCGCAGAAAAGCGCAACGAAAAATCATCTCCTCAAAATCTCGGCTTTCGATGCCGCAAAAGCCGTCATTGTCGGATCATCCGGTTTGATTCTTTCAACCGAAGACGGCGGCGATTCGTGGAAATCCAATCAGCCGTGCGGGAATTTTCAGATGGCGAGCGCGGCGTATCTTTCGGGTGAAAAAATCGTCGCGGTCGGTTATGGCGGTTGCGTCGTCAAAAGCGAAGACGGCGGCGAAACGTGGAAAAAGATAAATATTTTCAGCCGCGCAGATTTTTTATCGGTTTCATTCTCGGACGAAAAAAACGGTTCGATGACCGATTCAAACGGAATGGTCTGGCTCACGGGCGACGGCGGAAATATGTGGCTGCCGTTTAATGTGCGGACGAATCCGAAGCTCGTTTCGATGTATTTTGCCGATCAATACACGGGCTGGGCGGTCGGTAAAGACGGTTTGATTATCCGCTCGGACGACGGCGGTTACAGCTGGCAGCGTTTGAGCGAAGGCGGGCGCGACGACATCAATGATCTGATGTTTTTTGATGAAGATTTGGGCGTTGCCGTCGGTTCACGCGGCAAATCCTGGATTACCAATGACAGCGGCGCAAATTGGCTTCCCGTTTTTACGGGCGTTTCGGAAACGCTCAATGCGATGAGTTTTATTGATGCGGATTGGGGTTTTGCGGTCGGCAATAAAGGCACGATTCTGCGAACAAACAGCAGCGGCGCGAGTTGGGGGAAAATCGAGCAGAATATTTTTAGAGAAGACCTTTTGGGCGTGGCTTTTATCAATCGGAAAAAAGGCTTTGCGGTCGGCGCAAACGGTTTGATTCTCAGAACCGAAAACGGCGGTTTCAGCTGGGAACAGCTCGAATCGGGAACGCGACTGTGGCTTGAAGATATAAAATTTATAGACGAAAAACGCGGCGTGATCGTCGGCGATAAAGGCACGATTTTAATTACCGACGACGGCGGTCTTTCGTGGAATTCCGTAACCTCCGGTTTTAAGGAAAATCTCTATGCGCTGAGTTTTTACAACGAAAAAATCGGTTATGCGGTCGGCGCAAACGGCACGATTCTTAGAACCGAAGACGGCGGGAATTCATGGCAGGATCAGGAATCGGGTTTCAGCATAAATCTTTATGCGGTAAAGGCTTACAAATCAAATGAAGCGGTTGCGGTCGGCGAACGCGGCGGCGTTGTGCGAACCGCTAACGGCAAGGACTGGGAGATTCAGCCGAATATTACGGGAAATTCTTTGCAAACTTTGGATTATCGCGGCGGTGCGAATTTATGGGTTGCCGGAAACGGCGGTTCGATTCTGAAACGCTCGCAATCATTTGCAACTGTCAGGTTAGCAACCCCGAGCGGTCCGCCGATTCTGCGAAGCGGTTCGAGAAATAACCCGAAAGCGCGTCAGCCCGTTCAGCCGATCACCGACGACGGCGATATTCCGCTCGCTTCGCCGCCGGCAAAAGATCAAAGGTAAAAAGGTAAAGGGTAAAAGGTAAAAGGTAAAGCTTTTTGTTTTTTTTCAGCTTTTTCGTAATTGCTTAAAAGCTTTTACTTTTTCACTTTTAGACTTTTTCTACTTTTAAACTTTATAAATGAAAATCGAATCGGGCGAAATCGTTATCATTATTTTGCAGAATCCGCGTGAAAAGGTCTTGGGCGTTTTGAATGAAATAAACGCGGCTGGCGCGTTTGTGCGCGGCATTGATCTGAATTATTTCGATGATTGGATCAAAGCCATAAAAACGGATGAGCCGATTTTGCCGATGCAGGATTCCTTTTATCCGATGTGGCGCGTCGAACGGATTTCGCGCGATGAAGATTCGCACGGTCTGCCTTCGATGGCGGAGCAATTCGCGCAAAAAACGGGTTTGCAAATCACGGATTTTTAGAAGCAATCTCAAAAATACAAACCAACAGTTAAGCAAGCGGTCTTTGACCGCGTTTCCCCGTTAATTTATAGGTGAAACGCGGTCAAAGACCGCTTGCTTAACCATATATTATATTTTTGAGATTGCTTCTAATAAAATCAAAAAAATCAACCACGAAACCACACGAATAAACACGAAAAATAACTTCTGTATTAATTGATTTCCTTCGTGAAAACTTCGTGTTTATTCGTGGTTATTTTTTTTCTATCAAACTTCCAAATTCCCTGCTCTTTCCAATCGCTGTTTTATCAAATCCAATTTGTATTGATCGTTTTTGCCGAGTTCGTTTTTCTGCTGCAATTCGAGCAGATCGGTCTGCGCTTTGGTTAAATATTCCCGCGCTGATTTTGCCGAATCAATAGTTTTATTTTTTTCGGCAAGTGCCAGAAACGCTTCGCCGATCTTGCGGTTTGAATCGCTTCTGAGGAGTTTGATCTGCGCGCTTTCGTTGAGTTTCGACATTTTTTCCACATAATCAATGCCGCGCCGGTAAAAATCGAGTGCTTCAGTCAGTTTTCCTTCCCGAAAGAAAATGTCGCCCGTATTGTTAAAAGTTAAATGCGTCTGGCTCAAAAATTCAAAATTCGTCGGGTCTTGAACGGTGATTTCTTCCAGAATTTTGATCGATTCGCGGTTGGCTTCGATCGCTTTCGCCGATTCGTTCATCGCGTCAAAGGCAAATGCCAGATATTGCAAACATTCGGAAATATCGCGTTTTGCTTCGTAGTTTTTCGGATCGTTAGCGGATTGACGGCGAAAACCTTCGCACGAGCGCGTGATTAGCGGAATTCCCTGTTCGCCCTTGCCGACGCGGGCGAGAGCCGTTCCGTGATTGATGCTGACCGCGCCGACATAACGATTGTAAATATCTTTTTCGGGAAATTCCTTTTGCAGAGCTTCCGCCATTTCGACCGAACGGCGGTGCATTTGTTCGGCTTCCGTGTAAATTTTTTCGATTTCTTCGAGCGGTGCGCCCGTTTCCTTTAGAATCTCGGCGTAATATTCGCTTTTCGTGCCGATTCTCTGCAAGGGAACGATGGCATTGCGGCGGATAATTTCGTCATTCGGATTTTCAGCCAGAAGTTTTTCCGCCGCTTCGAGCGAACGCTTCGACCATTCTATCGAAGCCAGATGACCGCCGGAAAAATTGACGGCATCGCCCATCGTCTGAAAGCTTCTGACAAGCTTGATTTGAAAATCCGGATTTTGCGGTTCGAGTTGGGTTAATTTCCGCGCACCTTCCAGAAGTTTTTCGCCCGCTTGTTCGGCTTCCTGCGAGCGATTTAATCTGATTAAAATTAAGGTTTTTTGATCCAGAACGTCCAGATAATTTTTCTGATATTCAATGCTGTTCGGATTTTTCTCGAGTAAATTCTCAAAAATGGCGATGCTTTTTTCGTAGCTTTTGAGTGCGCCGTCCGAATCACCTAAATTCGCCGTATAAACCGAGCCTTGCACATTTCCGATTTTAAGATAAGC
>CAYUGW010000031.1:0-15569 GCA_964444245.1 uncultured Blastocatellaceae bacterium
GTCATCGAGCAGAATCGTCGCGCCGATTTTTACCGAAGCGGGCAGTTCCTTAAAAGTCGTCGAAACTTCCTTTTCATTGCCGACAATGTCGCGCGTCGTCAGGGTAAAAAGCTGATCGGTTTCAAGTTGGACGGGTTTTTTATCAACGAGCGAACGCGTGCGGATTTTCGGTCCCGACAGGTCAACCAGAATTGAAAGCGGTTTTCCCAAGTTTTTCGCCGCCGCCCGCGCCGCTCTGATGGTTTCAGTTTGCTGCTCCTGCGTGCCGTGCGACATATTTATCCTGACGGCATCTGCACCGGCTTGGATAAGTTTTTCGATTTTTTCCTGTGTGTCGGAAGACGGTCCGAGGGTTACTAAAATTTTGGCTCTGCTCATAAATTATTTTGTAATGATAGTTTAAAAGTGAAAAAGTGAAAAAGTGAAAAAGTGAAAAAGTTTTTGCTTTGTTCGCTGAAACATTACTTTTCAAACTTCAAAATTCTTAAAAAAGCCTTAAAACTCGAAAATTAAAAAACTTTTTCACCTTTTCACCTTTAAACTTTTTCACTTTTTTATTCTCTTAAAAGTGCGCGGAAACCTGCCTGAATAAAATGTTCATCGGCGGTCAAGGCTTCCGTAATTTCCCGTTCCTGCATCACGATAAATGAAATGCAGTCAACCAAACCCCATTCTTTATCGGTTCGATTACTGAAAAGTTCAAAGGCGGTTTTATAAAGATCGTCGGTTAATGAAATTATTTCGATATTCGGATCTGATTCGAAACCTTCAAGCAAATTTATTCCGAACTGTCTGAATTTAATTTTTGAGAGAGCGTTTCCTATCTCTAATAAAACTGCTTGAGTTGTAACTATCGGAATATTTTCAGCTTTAATATGTAAAGCAAGTTCTCTGGCGCGTTGATGAGAAAAATCTTTTTTTGAAATTAAAGCAATTGCGTATGAGGTGTCCAAAAAATAATTATTCATCGTCCAGAGATTTTCCTCCGTAAAGATAATCATCAATATTCGTCGCAAAATCCGGCGGCGCATCTATATCAACCGACATTGCATAATCTAAAAGCGAATGCGGTTTGCCCGTTTTCTCCTTCTTTTTGACGACCAATTGCAGTTTTACTTTCGTGTTCGGCTCAAGATCAACTTTTTCGTCCGGTCGGAAAACTTCGCCGTCAAAAGTCGCTTCAATCGTTAAACTCATAAAATCCACCCCGCACAAATATCTTACGCCTTTTGAGTAAATTATAAAAATGAAAGGGAATTTTACACCTTATTTGCTTTATTTCTCAAATCAACCGTATCAATCTCGCCGAATTTGATTTTGCCTTCCTTCGGCAGCGCGTTGTCGGCGTAAACCTTCCATTTGATCGCCCAATGTTCGAGATTCGTAAAATTCTCCTTTAAGGGAATTTTCCAGCTCATCGTCATACTTCTCAGCAGCGGAAAATTCGCTTTGAAAACCTCGTCGGCGTATTCCTGATTAAGATTCGTCAGGCGATGACGATAGTATTTTCCGCCGTCCTTGATGCTCCGTTTATTTTCGATACTGACCAGAGATTTGACCGGAACATCAACAAAACACGCGACATAACGCGCATAAGCCGAACCGTTGTTTTTTGCCTGAATAATCAGATTATATTCCGCGCCGCTGAAATTTCCCGCTTCGTTAAACGTATCTTTCGCTTCGATCAAAAATTTGATACTAACGTCCGGCATCTGCTGGCGAAATATCACATCGCGGATCTCGTAATCTTCCATCGGAACGCTCTGGAAATTAAAACGCTTGTAATATTTCTGATTTCCGGCTTGATGCGCCGTGTGGCTCTGCGGAATTTCGACGACATAGACAACATCATTTTCGCCCGATTTCAAATTGACCGAATGAATCAAAATCCCGTCAATACGCGGGCGAATGCTGTTGATCACCTGTTCGAGCCATTCGCGCGGCAATTCCGTGCGGTTGACGGGCGAGATTTTTTCCGGCAGATGGCGTTTGTCGGGATTTGCATATTCCGAAATCCCGTAAACGATCAAACCGCCCGCTGAATTTGCCATGGCGGACACGTCTTTGGTGATCTCGTGTTTCTGATATTCGCTTTTGCCGAGAGCTTCCGCCGCTTTATATTCGAGCGTCAAGGATTCCTCCGTTTCGCTCGTAATGAAATTTTTAAGTGCATTTTCCGTCCATTTTTTCGGCATAATAAATGTGTCAGACGTTGGTTCTAATAACAACCGTTCCGGCGATGTAATCGTGAAGCGCGCGGTGTTTTTCGCCGGCTGCGGCAATGATTATGTTTAAAACCGTCCAGATCGAAATTGAAATCATTAAAAGAAACTTCAGCGATTCCGCCAGTTGAGCGTCCCATTGACTCGAATTGCCGGACAAACCGCGCGGATTTTCAAAACCCATCGCAAAAATAAGGGGAATTAGTTGCGGCAGACTTCGGATCGCCGCCTGACCGAGATTGATCGGAGAATGCGAAATATCAACGACCTTGACCTTTACCAGCATTTTTCCGAGCGTCTGTCCGAACAGAGCGTGCATCAGAATATAGTAAAACACGGAAAGCAGAGCGATCAGAGAACTTACGGCAAAATGCATTAGTGGAGTATTGCCGATGGAATACGCTAAATATGAACCGGAAGCCGTCAGCGGAATCAGCACGATAATATCAATGATCAACGCGACAGCACGAAAGGCAAATGTGTGATATTTGTCGGAATTATTACTCAAACTCATTTAATTTCCTCAAATATTGTGTAACGGTTGCCACGAATGTCGAATGCGACCAGGTGAGCGGCGAAACCGATGCCGGTTCGCCGCTCACGGGATTAACCTGCTCGGCTAAAACTCCCGACGGCAGCGCACGTTTTGCCGTCCATTCGAGAATTTCGACCGCGCCCTTTAAATCTTCTTTTTTCTTCGCCGCCGCAATCCGGTAATCCGCCAGCCAGAGCGTGCAAATAAACCAGGCGTTTCCCGTAACTTCTTCAGTCACGCGCATATAACCGTCGTTTTCAAACCGCGCCACGCCGCCGATCTTGTTCGGAATCCAGAGTTTTTCTTCGACGGCTCGCATCGTGTTTTTGACCATTCTATCATCCGCATCAAACGCGCCGAAATAAAACGTGCCGAAAAGCGATGCGTCAACGGTCGTGTCGGCTTCAAAATGTTCGTCGTTATGAAAATGAAGTGCGCGCAAGAATCTGCCTTTTTCTTCGCTGTAGAGATGCTTGCGCATTCCGGCAATAATTTTGTCGGCGGTTTCTTCATATTTTTCGCCGCGCGATTTTTCGCCGAAAAGATGTGCGAATCTTCCCGCCGCGCGAAGTCCGCCGACGACCGAAGCGCACGTAAATGTATGAATTCCGCGCCGGTCTTCCCAGAGATTCCAGCTCGGCTTCGGCAAACTTAAATCTTCGTCAAAAAATTCGACCAGAAAATCCGCCGCCTTCGTAATCAAAGGGCGATAGAGTTTGCGCGTAAATTCGACCTCGCGGTATTTGTCGTAATGCTGCCACAAAGCCCATAAAACAAGCGAGGTTTCGTCTTCCTGAATCGGCACGAGTTTTCTTTTCGCCCAAACGTCCCAAGCCGCGTGCCAGCCCGAAGCGACCGTGCCGTCGGCGTTATATTTCTGCAAAAAATAACCGTCGCGGTGAATTATATCGGCGCAAAAATAGAAAAAACGGCGCGTAAAAAACGGATAACCAGCCAGATCGAGTGCATTGGCGACAAACGCGCCGTCGCGTGTCCAGAGATAGCTGTAATGATCGGTTGCGCGTTCGGTTACGTCGGAATCGTTCGCCGCCAGAATCGCGCCGTTGTTGTCTATCTGCGTGCGGACGATTAAAAGCGAACGCTTATATAATTCAACAACTTCCGGCGACAGATCGCCGAAATCAATCTCGTTTTTATTAACCCAGATGCGCCAGTAATTTTCCGTGTAATGCAGATATTGTTCGGGTCTGCGCTCTAAAATATGTCTGTTCAGACGGCAAGCTTCGTTGTGCGAAGTTCCGGCAGCGATCCAGTAAAACGCTTCGAAAGCGTCCTGCGCTTCGAGCGAAAAATTGATCTGAATCGTCGAATCAACCGAGCCTTCGGTTTTCGCGCCGCCGCTTAATTGCCCGTCTTCGGCATCGCGCCAAGTGCCTTCCTGATCGCGGAAAGCTTTTCTTCCGGTCGAAAATGTGTCGAAATGCGGTTCGGTATTGATTAAAAAATAACGATCTTTTTTATAATGCACAAGCGCGAAACTTTCGGGATCATAAAACGCCGTGTCGCCGATCTTGCTTTCCGAAATGCGAAAATCGTGATGCAGAAAAAGCCGGATTTCGCGCTGTTTATCCCACAGATTGCTGACGCGCGTTCGTCGCAGAAAAATATTTTCGTGGCTCGCCACCGTGTCATTGCAGACGATTTCCAAACCGAGAGTTTCATTTATCAAAGTAACTTTCGTGACGAGAGTTTCGGAAATATAACGAAGCGAGCGTCGCCATCCGTCTTCAAAAATCCACGAAAACTCGCCGTCCGCCCATACGCCGAAGCGAAACGGAAAACCTTCCGAATGATTCTCCTGCCCGACGTGCGGAAAATAAACGTCGCGGATTTGATACTTTTCGTCAAATGTTACAAGAAGCGAGCCGTTGCCGACCGGAATATCGCGCATAATTTTAAAGTGTCAAAATGTTTTTTACAAGATTCGGATATATTTTGTCCAACCGATTATCGTTTGTCCAAAACTCATCGCAATTATTATAAACGGCAGCGGCAAGATGCAGCGCGTCAGGCGTTTTTAACGAGGGAAAATCAGCACGAAGCCTTGCGGCTTCATCAAAAACCGTCAGCGGCATCAGGCAAACAGTTTGAGCGTTAAAGAAAGATTCGTAGAGGTTTTTCAGACGGAAATCTTTTGTTCTAAACGGCATTACCAAACATTCAAGCCGCGTCAGCGGTGAATAGCAAAAATCGGTCAAAGGCAGAGATTTCATCAGATTTTCAATTCTGCTTGAATAAACCGGATGTTTTTCGACAATATAAATAATAATGCACGAATCAAGATAAATTCGATTCATTCCCAGGAATTCCTCGCTTCTTCGATTTGGGCTTCTATTTCTTCTGCCGAATAGCTTTTTCGATTAGCAAATTCGGGACTTTTCAAAAGTTCCAAAAGTTTTTTAGAATTTCCTCTTCTTTCTTCTCGCGCTTCTCCGTTCGTTTCCTCCAGCAAAGTAACTATCGCCCGTGTCCGCTTTTTTACGCGCACGGGTTCGAGCAATACGACATTTCCATCAACATCTATTTCCGCTTCGACGGTTTTCAGCATATTTTTACTCCTCAAAACTTTTCCGATTATAACACGAAAATGACCGACTTTAAGATTCAGAAATCCGCAACCCGAATAATTGCCTTACCGATAATTTTCCTGCCCGACGTGCGGAAAATAAACGTCGCGGATTTGATGTTTATCATCAAATGTTACAAGCAAAGAACCGTTGCCGACCGGAATATCTCTCATACGATTTCGGATTTTGGATTTTGGATTTTGGATTTATTTCTCAGAAGATTTTATACCAAGTATCTTATCCATATTTTTAACGATAAAGTGTTTTTCTTTTTTATAAGGATTCCAGCCATTTGCTAATCCGTATTCAATTGATTGTCTGATAATTTGCGGCGTTAATTTCCAATTATCTCCTGTTCCTGTGCTGAAATATAACCAAAAATCTTTATAATTAAACTCGCAAATTAGTTGAGAAAAAGATTTTTCCTCAGACATAACTCTTAGAATCAAAATGTCTTCCGGATATTTTGTTTGACGCGACCAGTAAAATTCGTTATTTTCGTATTTTATTTTTCGTTTTCCTTTTTTTCTAATAGACATTATTTTTCTAAATTTATATTGGATTAAAAAGTGAAGGCGTTACTTGCACGCTTTTTGATTTTAGCACCTGAATAATATCATCGGTATTTATGGTCGGAGCGATTTCGACAGGAATTATACTATTATCCCAAAGTTTGATTTCTAAAAATAACAATTCCGTTTCTTCTAAATTTCCTTTTCTGATACTGCAATTTTGAATTTCTTTGTACGGAATTCTGATCGGATCGTCAGCGGTTGAAGCAACAAAAATATCTTTTTCGCGGATTGATACTGTCGAATAATCATATACCTTTGAGACGGTTTGTAAGGAGGCGACAATTCCCAAAATCATTCCGCCTCCGACAAAAATTAAAAAGGTAAGGAAAGTTCCTTCCCTGAGATCTCCGAATCGCAGATAAACTAACAAAGTCAAAATAACCGCCAGTATAAAACCGCCTAAAGAATATTTTCCGACAACTTTTCCAAAGAGCTTTAACCAATCTTTCCAGGAAAGCCGGCTTCTTATATGTTTTATTTCAGATTTAGGTTCTGTCCAGCTTAATAAAGTTCGGTTTCTATTCATAAATTCGTAGAGAGAGATTAAGTAAGCACCTGAGCAAAAGTATGGTGGTGTTTTTACCTAACGTAGAACGCGCCTGTTAGCCTGTTCAAACAGACTAACAGGCTGTTTTACGCTAATTTCAAAATGCCTTGTTGCTTTTGCTTACCTGCTTAGTACTTTGTAAATTAAATTTTCAAGTAATTCAAATTTTTCAATATTTGTTTTTCAACACAAATTTGAAATCTGAAATTTGAAATCTGAAATTTGAAAAACACCTTAAAATTTAATTTACGCTCTACTTAGTTTTATAACTTTTCGTTCCAATCAATCTCCAATTTTTCTCTGTCCCAACCCGCTGATTCCGCGCCTGCTTCATAGGTCGTTTGCATAAAATCGAGAATCATCCGGTCGGGATTTTCAGATTTGCGAACGTCTTCGTATTTCAGGAAAAATTCGCTCATTTCTTTTGAGTAAAAAGCCGCGTCGGGTTTTACTTTTTGTTCGCCGAAGCCTTCCGGCGCGGGCGCGTGATAGGCGTAAAACGCCGGTTCGCCGAAGCCGTTTCCCGTCCAGAAACCGTGGCTGATTACTTCTTCATCGTAGGCGATGCGCGTAATGCGGTCGGCATTTTCGCGCGGCGGTGCTTCGCGACCGCAAAATCTCGTCACCGCCAGATCGAAACTTCCCCAGAAAAAATGAACGGGCGAACATTTTCCTGTAAAGCGGGCGCGAAATTCTTTAAAAACGCGGTCAATATTCGTCAGAATGCGGAAAAATCTTTCGACATATTCTTTGTCGTAAGATTTATGCGTCGTGTCTTCGGCAAACGGGATCGGATCGGCGAGTTCGTCCGGCACGGCTGTAATTTTTACTTCGATGCCGTTTGCCTTTAATTTGCTCATTAGTTTCCGGTAAAAATCGGCAACTGTCATCGGCTCTAAATCAAACGAAAAACCGTCGTTAAAACTTGTCTGCACAATCAATTGATGACTTAAAAAATCGAAATCAATCGAAAAAGTCTTGTCGTCGCAAGGCATTACGGAAGTCGTCAAACCGCGCGGCGTAACATAGAGCGGAACATTCCACCATTGATTCGTCAGAGGCACTTGCATCAGCCGGATTTTACCGACGATCTGCGTCCACATATGTAAAGTGTCGTTCGTGTCCTGCCATTCATCGAGCGGCAGAGCCGGATATTTTTCAATTTTATTCATAATTTTTTAATTAAAGGTTCTTTTGATTGTTGAAAAAGTTTCGCTGTATTGTTAATTAGAAGCCGTCTCAAAAATATGAAATAACTCGTTAAGCAAGCCGCTCTAAAGACCGCGTTTCACTGTTGATTTCTGAGGGAATCGCGGTCAAAGACCGCTCGCTTAACCAAATATTTTATTTTTGAGATGCTTCTAATTTACAGCGTGTCTGTTGCTTTGATGTTAGGCTTTTCGCCATTTTATCTCGATTTCCATTTCTTCATCCTCGCCTTCGCGCTCGTATTCAAACTCAATCGCGGCATACGGCGGAACATAAATCCGCTCGCCGGCAATCTGGATTTCAAAAGTTTTTTGCTGTTCGAGCGCGTCGGCAAAACGCCGCAGTTTATCAACAACTTCTTTGCTTGAATAAGTTTTTTCAACATCAATTTCTTTCATTTCTTCTTTCATAATTTTTCTCCCTTTGTTCGAAATTTCTTTTATTATAAAACTTTTTGCTTGAGAAACTGAAACCCTGTAGTTTCTAATTTTTTTCGCGCTGTTTTGATCGCTTCTTCGGATTCGTCAATTCCGATCCAATTTCTGCCGAGTTCGTTGGCGGCAAAAAGCGTCGTTCCCGAACCGCAAAAGCAATCCAAAACAAGATCGCCTTCGTTTGAAGATGCTTTAATTATCGTTTTCAGCATTTCGAGATTTTTCTCGGTCGGATAAACGGGAAATTGCGCGTCTTTATATTCCCAGATGTCTTGTTTTTTCTTGCCCGTTTGTTCATCAGCATAGATTTTCCGGCGCGGATTGCCGTTTTTCGACCATTCGATCAAACCTTTTTCGTCGAGTTTTTCCAATTCTTCCGGCGCGGTTCGCCAATGTCTGCCGTTTGGCGGCTCGATCCCGCGCCAGACATTTCCGGTTTTCCCGCGTTTTGTTTCGCCGGGCGCGTGCAGCGGAATCGTCGTATAAAGTCTGCCCTGAGCGTCGGTTTTTTTGAAAAGTTTTTTAATTTCGTTCTCGGAAAATTCGTCTCGCGGCTCGTTCCATGTTGGATTTTTGCCTTTTGAATAAAACAAAATTACATCTTTAATATTGCCGAAAGCTTTGCGTTTGAAGTTTTTAGGATTGCATTTAATGCGCGTTATATCGCTGCGAAAATTTGATACGCCGAAGATTTCGTCCATTATGATTTTAACGTAATGACCGATTTTATAATCCGTGTGCAGATAGATCGAGGATTTTTCCGACATCAATTCGCGCAGAAAAATCAGGCGTTCGCGCAAAAATTCTAAAAACTGTGCGCCGCTTAAATTGTCCGCATAAGCGATTTTGTCCTTTAGACTTTTACTGATCGAATTTGCCCGCGTTTCGCCGATCGTAAAATTTTTCCCCGTCGCAAAAGGCGGATCAATGTAAATCAGATCTATTTTTGAACTGAAATTCTGTTTTTCGATTAAATATCTTAAAATGCCGAGGTTTTCGCCTTGAATGAGTTTGTTCGGAACGGAATTCCATTTTGAATTTAATTTTGCGGGCAGAATTTGCGCGAGAATTTCAGATTCTTCCTTTTTGCCGTTGTAAATTAAATTCATCAAGTTTAATCACTAAACAGTATAGCGAGCGGTAGCGAGCAGGTTTGATTAATATCAACTTAAACTGGAAACACAGCACTCGCTACCGCTCGCTCGTGCTGATTTTTTTTATTGTGCCAGAGCTTTTTCAATCGCCTTGTCCAGATCGTTTTTTATCTTCAGATCATAACCGACGAATTTTTCGATCATATTGCCTTCGCGGTCGAGAACGATCATTTGCGGAATCGCCGTATTTGTTGAAAAAACAAAACTTGTCAGAGCATCTTCGGGCGTGGCAAGTGTGTAATTGATTTTCAAACGCTCGGCAAATTCCGGAACTTTGAGGCGGTCGTCGCTGTCGGAATGCATTCCGATAATTTCAAAACCGGCGGCTTGATGCCTGGTTTGCAGTTCGTTTAAATGCGGAATCGCCTCCAGACACGGCGGGCAGTAGGTCGCCCAAAAATCCAGAACAACGACTTTGCCGCGCAGATCGCCGAGTTTTTTCTCTTCGCCGTCAATATTCGTTTTCCCGTCAAACGGCGTCCAGGTCATTTCGGGAATCGGCTTGCGCGGCGGCATCTGAGCATTCGTCGTCGGAATTTCGTTGATCTTAACCGGCTGATTGGAAACCGACACGGGCGCTGCGGCAGGTTTGCAGGCGATACCAAGTAAAAAGTAAAAAGTAAAAAGTAAAAAGTAAAACTTTCGCATAGATTTTATTTTAAGACTTTTTCTTTATTTATAAAGCCGAAAAAGAAAGTTTTTCAATATTCTTAAAGATAAAATTGAAAAATCAATCTTTACTTTTGCCTTTTTACTTTTTACTTTTTACTTGCAATGAATTTCTATCCGAAGAAAATTAACGAAAGATTCCAAAATCCGCAAAATGCCGGAAAAGCGGAAAATGCGAACGCGGTCGGGACGAATGCGACCTTTGTTTGCGGCGCGGTTTTGCGGCTGACTCTGCGGATTGATCTTGAAACGAAGGAAATTCTCGAAGCGAAATTTAAAACTTCGGGCTGCGGCTATTTAATCGCTTCGGCGGATTTTTTGGCGGAAAAGATTACGGGGCGAAAATTAACCGAATTTCACGGCTTGGAAAAAGGGAATTTGCAGGGCGAAATTGAAAAAGAATTGGAAAAATTTTCCAAAAATCGGACGCATTGTTTCGATCTGGCTTTTCAAACTTTACAAGACGCATTTGCGGATTTTCGCGTTTTTCAAATCGAAGAATTCGCGGGCGAAAAGGCTCTTATCTGCACTTGTTTCAGCATTTTGGAAGAACAGATCGAAAAAGCGATTGCAGAGAAAAATCTCGCATCGGTCGAAGAAGTCGGCGAGGTGTGCAACGCCGGAACGGGCTGCGGTTCGTGTCAGCCGCTTATTCAGGAAATAATTGATGCAAAATATGATATTTTCAATTGAAAAATTTATGCTATAATCTTTAAACTTAGAACGCCTTTGTAGCGTGAAATTTTTATTTAGGAGATAGACAGCGATAAAAAAATCGCAAATCGCAAATCGCAAATCACAAATTATATAATGGACGATCCTGCCAGTTTATTTTTACTGTTCGCCGCCGAAACCGCTTCGGTCGAAACCCCGACATTTCTTACTACAATACTTAATTTTTTATTGGTTCTCTTTCTGGTGCTTGGCAACGGTTTTTTTGTCGCCAGCGAATTCGCGCTGGTTGCCGTCAGAAAATCGCGTATCGAGGCACTCGTCGCCGAAGGCAGCAAAGCCGCCGAACGGCTTTTGCTGATTTTAAATAATCTCAACGCCTATGTTTCCGCGACGCAGTTCGGCATTACGATTTTTTCGCTCGGTTTGGGTTATGTTGCCGAATCGGCGATTGTCAAGGTTATCGAACCGTTTTTGCTTAATTTCGCCGCCGCCGCAAACTGGCAATTTCTTGCTTCGCCGATTTTGGCACATACGATTGCGTTTGCGATTGCGTTTGCGATTATTATTTTTATGCACATCGTTTTCGGCAAACTCGCGCCGAAAACCGTCGCGCTCGAATTATCGGAAAGTGTTTCGCTGATCATCGCGCTGCCGCTCCGGATTTTTTACAAGATATTTTATTACCCGATTTGCCTGCTCGATTGGGCTGGAACAAAAACCGTCCGCATTTTCGGGCTTCATCCGTCGGGCGAACTCGGTTCGAGTTACACGGAAGACGAAATCCGCCAATTGATAATGTTTTCCAGAGACAACGGACATCTCAAAGAAGGAGAACAAAAATTAATTAAACAGGTTTTTGAATTTTCCGAAACGACTGTCCGCGAAGCGATGATTCCGCGCACGGAAATCGTTGCTGTTCCGCACACATCTTCGCCCGAAGAAATCGCCAAGGTTTTCCGGCAATACGGCTATTCGCGTCTTCCGGTTTTTCGGGATTCGCTCGATGATATCTTAGGCGTAATTCACAGCAAGGACGTGATGCACTATTTACTGGCAAAACCGCGTGTTTTTAAGCTTGAAAGAGTTGTCAAAAAACCGCTTTACGTGGTTGATACGGCGCGGCTCGAAGACGTTTTGCGCCAGATGCAGCAATCGAAAACGCATTTCGGTTTCGTCGTTGACGAACACGGCGGAATCGAGGGAATTATCACGCTCGAAGACCTTCTGGAAGAAATCGTCGGCGAAATTTCCGACGAACACGACGAAGAAGTCAACGAACAAATCAACCAGCAACCCGACGGAAGCTATCTTTTAGACGGCGGACTCGCCGTGCGCGATTTGAACAAACGCCTCGATCTGCATCTTCCGGTTTCCGAAGGCTACACGACGATCGCCGGATTTTTAATGAACGAATCGGGCGAAATTCTGCAAGAAGGCGAAGAAGTAAAATACAACGGACATATTTTCAAAGTCGAAACGGTAGATAAACGAAGAATTTTGAAAGTTCGCATGGAGAAAACTGCGGTTCAGGCAACCTAATTTGATTTGGGGTAATCTTTTTTTATAAATTGGAGATTTTGATTGATGAAAATAAAGCTGGCAGTTTTTTTACTTTTAATATTAGCCGTAAATTCTTTCCCGCAAAAAGAAAATTTTGATATTGAAATTTCTTTACCGGAAAATAACTTTTGGGAACTTAAAAAACACGGTTTGTTGACTGTAAAATTAGTTAATAAATCAGGGAAAAAACTTAATACAAAAAACACGGGATTAAACATATTTTTTTCAAAATGTTCTAAAAATGAAAAGTGTGAAGTAATTGAAGATAAATTTGGTGCGGGCAGCGACATTGAGGAAAAACATTTGAAAGAAAATGAAGCATTTGATTTTAATATAGATTTGCGCGGTATGTATTGGAAAGATCTTATCTCCAGTATAATTGATATTGAACAACCCAATAATTTTGAGATTGTTCCGGCTGCAAATAAATATTTGTATGCTGTTCTTATCAAGGAAATTGAATATAACAACAAAGAAGAAAATTCTTCCGGCAAACCGATTTATAAAAGATATACTTCAAATGAAATTTTACTTGATGCATCGTTCAAATAAGATAATCAAGTATTTATTGATTTTATACAAAAACAGTCGTAAAACTTTTGCGGCTGTTTTTGTTTTTCAACTCAATTCAAGCTACATTTAACCTACAAGTTTTTAAAAAAAAATCTATTTTCAGGAGCAATCTATAAAATGAGTTTAATCGAAGAAATATGGGCGCGGGAGATTTTGGATTCGCGCGGAAATCCGACTCTGGAAGCGGAAGTTAAATTGGAATCGGGCGTTCAAGGTCGTGCGGCGGTGCCGTCGGGCGCGTCAACGGGCGAAAACGAAGCTGTCGAACTGCGCGACGGCGACAGTGCGCGTTATTTGGGCAAAGGCGTAACGAAAGCGGTTGAAAATATTAATGAAAAGATCAGTTACGAACTCGAAGGAATTGACGCGCTCGATCAGACTTTGATTGATGAAACCTTAATTGCGCTCGACGGCACGGAAAATAAATCGAATTTGGGCGCAAATGCGATGTTGGCGGTGTCGCTCGCGGCGGCGCGGGCGGCGGCGGATTTTGTGGAAATGCCGCTTTACCGCTATATCGGCGGAACGAACGCGAAAACGCTGCCGACTCCGATGATGAACATTATCAACGGCGGTTCGCACGCCGATAATAATGTGGATTTTCAGGAATTTATGATTATGCCGGTCGGCGCGGAATCTTTTTCGGAAGCACTTCGCGCGGGCGCGGAAATTTTTCATAATTTGAAATCCGTTTTAAAAGGTCGCGGATATTCAACGGCAGTCGGCGACGAAGGCGGTTTTGCGCCGAATCTGAAATCAAACGAAGAAGCGGTCGAAACAATCCTCGAAGCCATCGAAAAAGCGGGCTACAAAGCGGGCGAAGATATTCTGCTCGCGCTCGATCCGGCGGCGAGCGAATTTTTCTCCGGCGGAAAATACATTTTCAAAAAGAGCGATAAACGCGAGCTTTCATCCGAAGAAATGGCGGATTACTGGATTGATTGGACGGAAAAATATCCGATCATTTCCATCGAAGACGGAATGGCGGAAAACGACTGGGACGGTTGGAAATATCTGAACGAAAAGATCGGCAAAAAAGTCCAACTCGTCGGCGACGATCTTTTCGTAACGAATGTTAAATTCTTGCAGCGCGGAATTGATGAAGCGGCGGCGAATTCGATATTGATAAAAGTCAATCAAATCGGCACTTTAACCGAAACTCTGGACACCATCGAGCTTGCCAAAACCAATAATATGACGTGCGTTATCTCGCATCGCTCGGGCGAAACAGAAGATTCGTTTATCGCCGATCTGGCGGTTGCGACCAACGCCGGACAAATTAAAACCGGCAGTTTGTCGCGTTCCGACCGTATCGCCAAATATAATCAATTATTGAGAATCGAAGAAGATTTAGGCGATTCGGCGCGTTATCTGGGACGCAAATCTTTTTACCAGATCAAGCAGTAATTTATGATAAAATTTAGGTTCGCCGAAGGAGGGTTTTTATGGGACAGGTAACAATCGAAATTCCGCAAAATGTGAATCGGACTTATCAGATAAATGATTCCGAATTTGGCGAACAACTGCTCAATGATTTGGAAGAATTCGAGAAAAAAATGAAATCGGAAAAATCCGGTGCAATTATTCCGCCGCGCCGTAATAATTTAAAGGAAGACGGCGATGCGGTTTTAGGCATCTGGTCAAAAGATGAAAAAACAGCAGATGAGATTGCCCGCAAAGTTAGGGAAGCAAACAGAAAAAAGGACTGGAGCGCAATCGGCTCGATTGCATGAGCGCGAAAGCGCGAAAAAGCCTCAGTTTGCAATAATCTTGATTTTATTTGCAACGTTTGTTCGTCCTTTCGGACTCATGCAAGCGGGGACGCTCGCGCTCCAGTCGGGCGTAACATCAGTTATCAATTATTCAAATTCTCACGGTCTTCTGCTCGGTGATGCTTTGATCGCGGCTTCCGCGCTCGAAAACGATTTGACGGTTTTAACCTATAACATCAATGATTTCAAATTTATTCAGGATTTGAAATATCTTAAGCCCACTGTTTAAAATCAAAAAATGAAAATCTTAATCATCGGCGGAACAAAATTCTTAGGGCGGCATTTAATTGATTCCGCACTGCAAAATAAACACGAAATCACGCTTTTTAATCGCGGCAAAAATTATTCTGACGAAGAAATCCCGAAAACGGAACAAATTCACGGCGACCGCAATTTCGATCTGGAAAAATTGAACGGCAGAAAATTCGATGCCGTGATCGATACGTGCGGATATTTGCCGCAAACGGTTAGAAAATCAGCGGAATTTTTTGCGGATAAAGCCGGACAATATGTTTTTATTTCGAGCGGTTCGGTTTATGCGGACGGGATGAAAGCCGATTACGACGAAACGGCAGAAACGGCGAAACTTTCCGAAAAAGAGCGAGAAAAGTTTGAAAATTTCGACACGAAACAGGAATTAAACGGTTTGGTTTTGGGCGAAAGTTACGGCGCGTTAAAAATTTTGTGCGAAGAAGCTGCTGAACGCGCAATGCCGAACCGCGTGTTAAATGTCCGCGCCGGAATGATCGTCGGCGCGTTTGATTGGACTGACCGATTTGCTTATTGGGTGATGAGAATTTCAAAAGGCGGCACGATTCTCGCTCCCGGAAAGCCGGAAAATTTTGTTCAATTAATTGATGCAAAAGATTTGTCCGATTGGATCATCAAAGCGGTCGAAGAAAATGTAACGGGAATTTTCAACGTAACAAGCAAATCGCTCGATCTGACATTCGGAAAAATGCTCGACGAAATTAAAGATGCAACACAAAGCGATGCGGAATTTATTTGGGCTGATGAAAAATTTTTGACCGAAAACAATGTTGCGCCGTGGAGCGA
>CAYUGW010000032.1:0-15513 GCA_964444245.1 uncultured Blastocatellaceae bacterium
GACCGCCGTTGTTCGATAAAATCGAGATCGCGGTCGCGAGAGCCGCTTGCTTAACGATTATCATGTTTTTGAGCAAATTGGTATTACTTGCAAATATATTAAAATAAATCCTGACACGAATATAGAATTTGTAAATAAAAATTTTACTGTTAAAATATCATTCCAAGAACAGGAATAATCCGGCAAGTTTATTACTTTGTTACATTAAGTGAAAGGAAAGTTGCCGCGCCCGTCTATTTCTGTCAATCGGAAACAATTTATGAGGAGTTATAATTATTTATGAGCATTGACGGCAAAGAAATTTTGACCGAAAACGAATCAAATTCCAGACCTGATGAATCCCCTGAAAACGGCGGTAAATTAATCGTTTTGACGGCACCACTGACCGAAGCGATTGACCACGCCGGATATTTTATTCAAATGGCGATGGCTTCGCTTCCCATCTGGCTCGAAGGCATCTTAAACCGCAAATATCCCGATTGGCGAAAGGTCGAGCGTTACGAAGACGGTTCGGCGAAATTTATGCCCGCCGGGGTTCGCCTCGTTGAAAAATCGCTTCTGCGCCAATACGATCAGGACGACATCGTTTCGTGTTTTCCCGAAGATTTGGAAAAATTTATCGGACCGAGAACGCGCGTCGTCGCTGTTTCGACGCATAATCCTTTGGGCGTAACATTCGCCGCCGGAGTTTATACTTCGATCTTCGGTTCATCGAAAATGCCGATCAATTCGCATTATTCACGCGAACTTTTCAAACAAATCAAGACGAATCCGCACCGCGAAAACTTTAAGGTGATCGTCGGCGGTTCGGGCGGCTGGCAGATCATTCAAACCGATATGTATGAAGAATTGGGCGTGGATTGCGTCGTTGAAGGCAGAAGCGAATCAAACGATACGCTCGATCTTTTCGCCAAAGCGATTCGCGGCGAAGACTTGCCGCGCGAGATCGAAGTTCAGCATCCGAAAGACCGCGACGCGATTTTGTTTCCCGACACACGCACCACTTTCGGCGTGGTCGAAATGACGACGGGCTGCGGTCGCCGCTGTAAATTCTGCTTGCCCGATTTGAACCCGCAGATCGATCTGCCGAAGGATAAAATAATGGAAGCCGTTCGCGCTAATGTGCGCGAGGGAAACAAACAAATCTCGCTGGCGACCGAAGATATGTTTATCTGGGGACAGGTTCACACGGACACGCCTTTTTATTTTCCGAACCGCGAAGCTCTGCTTGATCTCTACGGCGAAATCGTCAATACGCCCGGCGTCGAACAACACGTTTTGAGCCACGCGACGATTGCTCCGGCGGTCGTTGATCCGATTTTGATTAAGGAGCTTTCTGATCTTCTGCTGCCGAAAAGTCCGATTCATTTTCCGTATTTAAGTACGCATCCCGAAAAGAAAGCACTCGCGCCCTTGATCGGACTGGAAACGGGTTCGGTGCGGATGGCAAAGAAAATTATGGCGGGCAAAGGCGTGCCGTTTTCGATTGACGATTGGCAGAGCGTCGTTTTGGAAGGTTTGCGCGTTCTAAATGAAAACAACTGGTTTCCGGCGATGACTCTGATCGTCGGCAATCCGGACGAAACCGACGAAGACATTAGAGAAACGATCGATCTCATCTATGAAATGGAACGGCGCGGGCTTTTTGCCTTTTTGATTCCTTCGATTTTCACGCCGCTTCACGACACGCGAATGGAGATGGAAAAAGGCGTTACGCAGACGAAACAGCTTTCCGAACTGCAATGGCAATTGATGATGAAATGCTGGAAGATGAATCTGCGCCCCGGGCAATACAGCTGGTGGGGACCGACCGCGTGGCGCATCGGTTCTCTGGGAATGTGGCTTTATAAACTCCGCAAACTGAACGGACCTAATTTTACCTATCCGCTGTTGATGTTTACCGGCGCAATGTCCGAAAAACGTCTGGTAAAAATGGGCAAGATATATCCCGGCAAACCTTTGAAAACAAAGAACCGCAAGGAATTGATCGCCGGTCTGAAACCGAGACAATTACAATACCTCAGAGCCGATAACGGCGATCTGCCGGAGAATTATTCAGCCGAACCGAAAAAGATCGAAGTTGTAAGCGTTTAAATAACAGGGATTTACAGGATAGACTACGGATAAATTTATATAAAACATCCCTGTTCATCCTGAAAATCCCTGTCAATTAATTTTCTTTCGATTATTTCCCGGTAATAATTTTTTGCGCCCGGGTTTGACCGATAATTTTTCCGTTTTCATCCAAAGCCGCGACGCGCCAATTTGCAGATTTTTCGGCAAACCTTTCCCAAAACCAAGATGGCGCACGATAGCTTGTCAGCGGCGAAACAAGCATCGCGGAAAGCATCGGGGTTTCCGCTTCATCTAAGATTTCAAGCCGATACGCAGACGCATTTTCAAGTTCTTTCCACGTAAAAATCAGCGGTTTAGCTGTATCAACAGTCAAATCTTTCTGCGGCAAAACGAGCGCAGTTTCCGTCCAGATGTCGTTTGCATTTTTCCCCTGCACAAAAAATTTCAGCGTCGGCATCGGAAACGAAGCGACCGCGCCGCTGTGAACGATTCCGCTTCCGACCCCGAGAACTTCCAGATTTGAATCCGATTCCTTGTCATCGCTCGCTTCGATGCGAAGAAGCAGAATATATTGCCCTTCCGCGAGAGTCGGAACGCGGTCGGTAAGTTCGAGTTTCAGTTCGAACTTACCGACGGGCGGCAGGAAATGATTAAACCGCGCGATCTGCGTGTAGCGTTTTTGCAGACCGCGCTGCTCAATCGGGAGAGTTGCTTCGGTCAAAAGGTCTCTGTCTTCGGGCGTTTCTTCGCCGGGTTGGACGATTTCCCAGCGACCTTTGAGCCGTCCCGTTCCGTTATATTGAATCTGCGCCGAAATGCGCGGAAATTCCGTTCCGGATTTGATAAAAAGCACAGGAGTTTCGGTCGGAGTTTTGATCTCGACATTCGTCAGCGCAAACGGCACACGCGCGCCGCCGCCGGTCATCCGGCACGTTACGGCAACGAATTGATCGGGCTGTCCGCTCGTTGAAACAAACCTCCGAACATAGAAAAAACCCGCACTCGCGCCACCGACGGCGGCTTGATAGGCGCGGCGCACGACCGATGAGGGAATCGCCATAATGTCCGTAAATCCGCCGTTTCCGCTTGCCGTCGAGCGATTGTAACGCGACGGCAAAGAGCCGTAAATCGTATCGGGTCGGCATTGATTGCCGATTGCCGGCGGCGTTGCCGGAACGAGTTCGCCACACCAGATCGCTTCCGCCGGAACGTAATCGGACGGGATTTGCCCGAAGGTTAAAAACACGGTCGTCGGGTTTTGCGAATTGACGTTTACGCCCGTCGGATTTACGCGGATTTGCGCTTGCGCGGCGGTGAAACTTACTATTAAAATTGCGATTGTTACGATGATTTTCATAATTTTTCTCCGTTTTCAGCCGGGAACGCAGGCATCTTGCCTGCACGCGTGAAGCGCGGCGGGCGCGAGCAAAGCGTTTCCCTAAAATAAAGTTTGGTTGAATCGAAACGCTTTTCGCGTCCTTTCGGACGCGGGCAGGCAAGATGCCTGCGCTCCCAATTGCGCTCCCAGTTAAAAGAAATTAAAGCTTAATCCCATATTAAAGGTCTGCGCTTTGTTAAAATTATTGATAAAGAACTGGCGGTCAATTGTATCGCCGTAGCGATTGGCATAGCGTATGAAAAACTGCGCCGACATTTTTTTGAATTTTTGCTTTCCGAGCGTGAATTGATACGCCCATTGCGCGTCGAATTCGGCGTTGCGCGAATCGTTCAAATTTCCCGTATCGCCTGCCAGAGTCGTCGAAAAACCGCCGCTGAAAATCGAATTTTTCAAAAAAGGCGTGCGCCAAGTTGCGCGTGAACCGAGCCGAAAAGTGCGGTCAATCCGCGGCAGTTCGAAATTTTTCTGCCGTTCGCGCCCTAAATCGAAATTCAAATCGAGGCTTTCAAAAGGTTTCCAGCTAACGGTAAAAGCATTGACCGCACTGGAAAAATCGGCGAGTTCGCGTCCCGGCTGACGGTTGTCCTGAAACGCCCGGTTGTGCGTGTAGCCGACGCTGAATTTTTCGGAAATCTGCCATTGCGCCGTAAAAGATTGCGTAAAGCTGTGCTGATCGGGAACTTGCGATTCATCGGCAAAATCGCCGTCTGCCGGCAGAAACGCGCCGAATTGATGCGTGTGATCGTAAGTATAGGCAATGACGGGCAGCCATTTTTTCGGTTTTGCGGGCGTGAAAAAACTTCCCAAAGGAACGCCGATAATTACGTTGTTCCGGCGATTAAAGGTTTTCAAGATCGAAGCGATATCGTTTAAATTATCGCGGTCGCGCAGGTTTCCGAAGGCGAAATTCAATTCACCGAAATTACCCGAAACTTCAAACTGATTCTGCCGCCGGTCGGCTTGCGTTGACGCGCCGATACTGCGGAAAAGCGGCGCGATTTCTTCGTGGCGGAAAGTTCCGGTCAGTTTTAATTTCTTTTCGTTCCAAAGTTTTAAGCCTTGCAAAAAATCGAAACTGATCTCGCCGTAGCGCGCATTTTTCGAGCTTTCTTTAATTTCCGTCACATTAAGACCTTGTTCGAGATTCGGGTCTCGCGGATTTGTAAAACGGCTGCGCGTAAAACCTGCTTCGTAGCGCAAACGCTGCTTTTTGTCGCTTCCGATGACGCGAAAACCGAAACCGAGACTCTTTTCTGCGTCGTTAATTTCGCCTTGATTAAAATTGTTCAGAGGCAGCAGCGAGCCGCGCAAAACGCTGAATTCCAGACGCAGCCCGTTGGGTCGCTCCTTAAAAAATTCTCTTGCAAAAGTCGCGCTCATAACCGAATGTTTGCGGCGCGTGATGCCGATAAAATTGTCGTAACCAACGACGGAAGTCCCGTTGGCGGCGGATAAGATCACTTCATTTTGTTTGCCGATCGGAACTATTGCCGAAATTCCGCGACTCGAAAAACTGCTGATTAAATGGCGGTTCGAGCCGAACGAAACGTGACCTAAATTGACCTTGAAACGCCCTTTGCCGAATTCGATCAGATAGCTCGAAAGATCAATCTGTGGAGCTTTGTTCGCCAATTCGCCGAAACGCAAGGCTTCCTGCTGAAAGCTCGCGCCGACAAAATCCATCTGACTGCTGAAATTCCAGCCGCGCCGCGTAACTTTAAATGCAAAATTTCCCTGTCCGCCAACATCCGTGAACGGATTTCTCTCCGGTGCGGCTTCGCGCGGAAAGGTTAGAGTTTGATTTTGCCCTTTGATATTGATCGTAAGATTAGGCGTAAATTCAAAAAATTGTTCACCCGAATTCGTTTGTTTTTCGGTAAAACCTTCCGTGTTTTCCGCAATTTCCGATTTAACTTTCAACGTAAATTCCGCCAGTTGTTTCCATTCGCCGTCGGGAGCGATCAGAAAAACCGCGACTTGATTTTCACCTGCGGGAAACGGAAAAAACTTCGGCTTGTAACTTACGGTTTCCGCTTCGAAGGACAAAAGCGTGGTAATATCCGTTGTGCCGACAAAAACACCGATTTTTCCTTCTTCCGCCGTCAGAACGCGGTTAAGTTTCATCTCGATTCGCTCGGTCGGCGTAAATTCTCGAGTCGTAAAATTTGCCGTGATAATAATTGTTTCGTTTTTCGCTTCGGACGTTTTTAAGCCGAAAATCAAACCCGACAGTGCGATTATGGCGACGATAATAAAAGTTTTTCCGTTCATTTCCTTCTTCTTCTCCGCTTATTTCTGAAATTTGGAAAAATAAAAATGGCGACGCTTCGATCTTTTGCGAAGCATCGCCACCCAAGATTGATTTAGTTGCAGTTTGCTTTATAGGTGCTTTTGAAACTCGGCACCATCGGATTGATTTCGCCGCCTTCTTTTTCGATGTTAAAGGCGAGTACTTCAAAACTGCTATTGTTCGTAATTCTCAGCGACCATGTTCCCGGCAGAGCGGCATCGGCGGCGGAAATGTTGTAGGTATAATCGAATTTCGGCGTTTTATTCGAATGAATCGAATAATAAGTTCCGGTTCGGGCAACCTGTCCGTTCGGCTTCAGAAGTTCGATTTTCAGTGGGTTAAATGTATTCGGAATGATATTGAGGGCGTGCCATTTAGCTTTTAACCGCAAAACTCCGGCTGATTTGCCGATTCCGTAAATCTTGCGCGTCTGCGTATTGCCTTTGCCGAGCGTGAGCGTCGTGCCTTCCATATCGAGATTGATCGTGCTTGGGCAATTCGGCGTATAAACGCTCTTGAAATTCGGCACCATCGGATTTATATCGCTGGCTTTTTCGATATTAAAAGCGAAAACTTCATAGTTACTGTTGTTTGTAACTCTCAAACTCCAGTTGCCAGATTTATTGGCTTCCGTTTGCGATACGTTGAAGGTAAAGTTGCATTTCGGGCTTTTGTTTGAATGTATCGAATAGCAAGTTGTCGTTTTCAAAACCGAACTGCCGTGCCGAAGTTCGACTTTGAGCGGATTAAAAGTGTTCGGAATAATATGGACGGCGTGCCATTTCATTTTCATTTTCAGAGTTCCGGGAATTCCTGACGGAATGCCGTAAAGTTTTCGGTTGACGGTGTTTCCCTTCGGAATCGTCGCAGTCGAGCCTTCCATATCGAGATTGATGTCATCGGCAAAAGATGTGCCTGCCAGAGCGACCAGAATCATCGCCATCGTTATAACCAAAGTTTTCGCGTTTACTAAAATCGTGTTCAAATTTGTTTTAATCATTTTTATTTTCTCCTCTAAAATTTTGTGTTTGTTGATTTCCGTTTGAAAATCTTCTCAATGAAAGACCTTCAAATTTGCCTCTCACTTTTAACTGGAAAACGCCGCGAAAATGTGTCGCACTTTTTTTGAAAAATAATTTTAAAAATAAAAAAAGCCCGGAAATTCGGGCTTTTCTCAACTATTTTCTTTTTTGTACTATTTCTTGTTGACGGTGAAATTATAAAAATTGATCTCTTCGACATTGCCGTCGGCACCTGTTCCTAAAAGGGTGATTTCATATCCGCCGGACGGTAAACTCTCGTTCGGCAAATTTAACGAAAAAGATTTTCTCGGTCGTTTGCCGTCCGAAGCAAAATCACGTTTTAAGACGGTTTCGCCGTTTTCGTCGGTGATTTCGACCGTGTATCTAATAAAATTTTTCTCGAAATTATTTAAAATCTGCAATCTGACCTGTTTTGCCGTCGGAGGAATTTTTAAAATCGGACGGTCGCTGCTACGGGTCGGCGGCAAAAGCGTAAAGGCAAAAATGCGCGGCGAACGCGAAACTTCCGTTTGTTTCGGCGGAGTTTTATTTGCTTCCGGCTTTTTCGGTTTAGTTTTGGGTTTGTTTGAATCAATCGAATTTTTATTAATTTCCGAATTATTTTCTAAAGAATTACTCGCATTTTGATTATTTAACGGCAAATCTTCGGGCGCGTTTTGCGGCGGCGTTGGAAAAGGTTTGTTGGTGTTATCTTCAACTTTAACTCTATTCTTATCAATATCGCCGACGGTCAAAAACCAGATTGCGCCGAGCAAAAACAAGAGAATCACCGCTAAACCGCCGGCAAGCGCAAAATTCGGCAAACGGAAAAATGCGATTAAAGATTCCCAAAAAGAAACTTTCTCGTCGGCTGCGACTATTTCTTTTTCCAGTGTTTCACTGAAAAGTTCGGTTTGCAAAATCTGCGCCGCGTGAACCCGCCGGCGGCGCGTGTCGCTCGTCAGGTAAGCGTTTTCAAATTTCAGCTTTTCGCCTGCGTGAAGTTCGCCGCGAATATATTCGTCAATCAGATCGTTTTCGACATCATCAACAAACAGGCTGAAATCTTCGTCGAGAAAAAGCTGCTCTTCGAGCGCGTCGCGCTCTGCGCCGGAAAGTTCTCCGAGCAAATAAGAAACGGCTTTTTGTTTGTTTTCCAAAGTTTGTGTCATCAGTATTTTGTTTATGTTTTCAGGTGAATTTTCACTAAAAACATTCCCCTCAAATATATCTGACAAAATTACGCAAAATGTGTCGCACAAAAACGTCAACGAAAATTTTGTACTTTGATCAGAACAGGTTTCACAGATCAAGTGAAAATGTGAAAATGTGAAAAAGTTTAAAAGTTTCTATTACTTTGCCGACAAATTTGCTCAAAAGAAAGTCTTTTCTGTTTTCCTAAAACCATAACCCGAAACCACCAAAAACTTTTTCACCTTTTCACTTTTAAACTTTTATACTAATAATCAAAGACCTAATCATTTACAATAATTTCCGCAGACAATTCGTGATGCAGTTTTCAAGTTTATCGCGCAGGCGAACCGCGCGATTTCGCAAAGCGTTGTTCGGAATCCCGAGCGTTTCCGCCAGACGGCTGCGGTTTTCGATTTTTTCGCGTTTTTCACCTTTGTAATATCCGACGATAATTCGGCGGTTTTCCGTCGTCAATTCGCTCAGGCATTTATCCAGACATTTTAATTTATCTTCGGTTTCCCGGCGTTCTTCGTCGAACGGCAAAACGCCGATTTCGGGTAGTTCGTCGGAAAATTTTTGTTCGGGAGATTTGCGCAGCTCGAGCGCGAGCATTCGGGCAATGCCGAGCGCGTAAGTATTGACGTTTTCGAGTTCTTCGGTTTCGAGTTTTCGTGCCAGACGGTTAAAAACTTCGTCTGCCGCATCGTCTGCTGTTGTAAATCCGCGGTTTTCAAAAAAGCGTACGAGATTTTTTTTGAGCAAAAGATATTTTTCGCCCGCCGTTTCGCGGTCTTCCGCCAGAGCCGCGAGCAATTTATCAAAGGCGGTTTCGGTCAATTGCCATTTTGTCATCGTCGCACTTTTCACTTTTAATTTGAAAGTCGAATTTTTACAAGAAAAAGCAAAATAAAATCGGATATAAAATTATAACCGATTTTATCTGATATTTTTTAACTTTTTGTGTCATAAAAATTTCAAATTTTTATAAGGCGGAAAAGTGGTTTTTATTGATTTTTAATTTGCATCGAAATTTACGAAAAAGAAATGAATTCGGCAAACTTTCAAACAATAGGAAACTTTTTCACTTTTTCACTTTTTCACTTTTTCACTTTAAAACTTTGCTTTTCGGCATTTTTTTTGTAACTTAGTTGTAATTTCAGCTATGGAAACAAAAATCAATCCAAATATCATCGGCAGAATTGATAAGGCTGATTTTCCGAAACTCAATTTAAAAAGGATTCGTGTCAAAATTGATACCGGTGCTTACACTTCGGCGATTCATTGCTGCAAAATCGAGGAAACCGAGGCAAAAAAACTAAAGGTTGTTTTCTTAGATCAGGATCATCCGAAATATACGGGAAAGGCTTATTTCTTTAAGAATTATTCAAAAAAGACGATCAAAAGTTCCAACGGTTCGAGCGAAGAGCGTTTTATAATTTCGACAAAGATACGCTTTCACTGGCGTTTATACACAGCGGAATTTTCGCTGACCTTTCGCGGAGATATGCGTTATCCGGTTTTGATCGGCAGAAAATTTCTCGCCGAACATCATTTTATAGTCAATCCGCAACTCAGAAATTATCTCCATCAAATGCAAAAAACCAAGAAACTTTCGATGGATTGATAAATCGAGGCTTTGACGGCTAACGGTTTTTCTCAAATCTTTGTAACATACCTTTAATACTTATCGTTTAAGTTTTTAATCAAGCAAATATTTTTTTATGAAAATCGCCGTTTTATCAACAAATCCCCGTTTATATTCAACGCGCCGTTTGATCGAAGCGGGCGAAAAGCGCAAGCACGAAATGATCGTCGTGGATCATACCAAATGCGTTCTCCAAATCGAGAAAAAAAATCCGATTATAATGTATAACGGAAAAGAAATAAGCGGAATTGACGCGATCATTCCGCGCATCGGAGCTTCCGTCACGTTTTTCGGCACGGCGGTCGTCCGCCAATTCGAGATGCAGAAGATTTTTTCCGCAGTCGAATCGCAGGCACTCGTTAAATCGAGAGATAAGCTTCGCAGTATGCAGCTGCTCGCGCGCGCCGGACTCGGAATGCCGAAAACGATTTTTTCAAATTATACGAAGGATTCCGAATCGGTCGTTAAAATGCTCGGCTCGACACCGATCATCCTGAAACTTCTCGAAGGCACGCAGGGGCTGGGCGTGGTGATGGCGGAAACGAAAAAAGCGGCGGAATCGGTTTTGGAAGCGTTTAACGGTTTGGAAGCCCGCGTTGTTTTGCAGGAATTTATCAAAGAAGCCGATAATGCCGATATTCGCGCATTTGTCGTCGAAGGCAAGGTCGTCGGCGCGATGAAAAGAAAGGCAAAAGCGGGCGAATTCCGCTCGAATCTGCATCGCGGCGGAACTGCCGAACTGATCGCTCTCAGCGACGAAGAAGAAGATGCCGCGATCAAATCGGCACGTGTGATGGGTTTGGGAATCGCCGGCGTTGATATGCTGCAATCGGATCGCGGACCGCTGATTCTGGAAGTAAATTCTTCGCCCGGTTTAAAAGGCATCGAAGAAGCCACCCAAAAAGACATTGCCAGAGAAATCATCCGCTATATCGAACGCCACGTTTGATTTTTTTTGAGCTTGCGATGTTTCAATTCGCGGCTTTTTCAAATTTACAATGACACACCATCAAAACTTTTTTATCGAAAAAATTTCGGAAAAACTCAAACAAAACGCCTCTGCCGAAAACGCCGCGCCGATGAAGGCGTATTTAAAAAACCGCTTTGAATTTTTCGGCATCAAATCACCCGAACGACGCGAAATCTTCCGGGCATTTCTGGCGGAAAACGATTTACCGCGCGTCGAAGATTTAGAAGAAATCATCATCCGGCTTTTTGATCTGCCGCAGAGAGAATTTCATTATTTTGCCATCGAATTAGCCGGTAAATTCAAAACGGATTGGACGGAAAACTCGCTCGAACTTTTTGAAAAAATGATTGCGGCAAAATCCTGGTGGGATTCGGTTGATTCGATCAACAGCGTCTGCATCAAACCGTATTTCCAAAAATTTCCCGAGCGGCGGTTTGAGATCACGCAAAAATGGATCGAGTCGGAAAACATCTGGTTTCAGCGTTTAAGCGTGATTTTCCAGCTCGGTCTGAAAGATAAAACCGATGTAGAATTACTTTTCAGAAACATTTTGCAATTAAGCAGGTCGAAGGAGTTTTTCGTGCAGAAAGCAATCGGCTGGGCGTTGCGCGATCTGGCACGAACAAAAACCGAAACGGTGAAAACCTTTGTCGCGGAAAACGATCTGAAGCCTTTGAGCAAGCGCGAGGCTTTGAAAAATTTGTAAAATATAAGAAAACAAATTGTCTATATTTTGCGTCTGACGGAATAAAATTTATTTAGCGAAACATTTTTATTTTCAGATGCGTAACAACAGGACAAAATTACAAAACCGGAATTTTCGGTTTATTCAGATTCATTATTTTTAAAAATAAAAAAGGAGTAGATTTGTAATGAGAAAGAAAAGCATTTTTTTGGTTGCAGTATTTGCATTGATCACGTTTATTTCGGTTTCCGGCGTGAGCCGCGCGAGCAGCAACGATATAGCCGTCGGTGCGACGCTGGAAAGTTTTACTTTACCGGATCTGAGAGGTAAGGAACATTCCCTCGATCAACTGAAGGGCAAGAACGGCACGGTTTTGGTCTGGCTGTCGGCGCAGTGTCCGGTCGTCCAAGAATACAACGACCGCATTAATCAAGTTGCCGCCGAATTAAAGGAAAAGGGAATCAATATGATCGGCATCAATTCAAATGTTACCGAATCCCGCTTATGGATCGAAACCGACGCGAGAGAAGCCGGTTATAAATTTCCCGTTTTGATTGACAAGGGAAATGTTCTGGCGGACAAATTGGGCGCGACCGTCACGCCGGAAGTTTATTATTTAAACGAGAAAAACGTTCTGCTTTATCACGGCGCGATTGATAATGACCGGTCGGGCAAAAACATAAAGACGTTTTACCTGCGCGACGCGGCAAACGAAGTGCTTGGCGGCAAAGAAGTTACAACCAAAAAAGCGAATGCTTTCGGATGCTCGATCAAACGCGTCGGTGAAGAGGCGAAATAGCAGTAAGGCAAAAGTGAAAATCTCTTTTACCAAGATTACTTTTGCTTAACAGATTAAAACCTTTAAGCCGAAACCTGAAATAAAACCGTAACGCCGCCGGATTTAAGCGGCGTTACAAATTTTTGTTATGAATACGAAATATTTTTCACTCAAATCCTTCGCACTTTTTGCGACGTTTGCATTAATGTTTTTGTTCGGTGCGAACATTTCCGCCCAAACAAAAGCGGCTGAACAACCGACCGCCAAAACCGATCTGCCGAAAATCACGCAGGTTGACGAAATCACCGTCAAAGAACTTTTCGCCGTCAAAAAAGAAAACGCGAAACCGCTGCTCGTCAATTTCTGGGCGACGTGGTGCGTGCCGTGCCGCGAAGAATTTCCCGATCTCGTCGAAATTGACGAAGAATATCGCGGAAAAATTGATTTTATAACAATCACGCTCGACGATCCGGCGGAAATCAACCGCGATGTGCCGGAATTTCTAACCGAAATGAAAGCCAAAATGCCGACGTATCTGCTCTATACTTCAAAGGAAAACGAGGTGATCGGCTCAATCTCGAAAGACTGGAGTGGCGGACTTCCCTTCACGGTTTTGTATAACCAAAAACGCGAAATCACCTACGTTCATCAAGGTGTTGTTAAGCCGGATATTTTGAAGGCGAAAATCAATGAACTTATAACCAGTAAAACAGCCTCATATTCATTTTCAAATGGAGTAACCGATGCCGGAAAAGATTTAGCCAGCGGTTTATTGATTTACAAGGTACAAAATATAGGAGGCAGCAGTTTCCGAAAAAGTTATATAAAAAATCAAAAAGAAATAATAATCGAAAATATTCCATTCACCTTTTATTATACTTCTGTTCTCGGCAATGCTAAATTTGAAAATAAAAGGACACCTACCAAGGAAGAACAATATACTAACGGTTATAATTTTATGTCAGAGCCTATAATTATAAAAGAAATCGGCGCGGATAATCTGAAAAAATTAATCGAAAAAGCTAAAGAAGATTTACCTGCCAATGTCATCGAACTCAAACTCACGGTAAATTAATCACAAAAATTTAACATTCCAAATCTTGCTCAAATCGGTCTCTTGTGCTAGTTTCATAGATGCAACATTATTTCATATAGATCAAAAAGGAGACAAAATCTATGTATCGAAAAATAGAAGATTTCGTGCGTGCCTGGAGCTACGAAACCGAACAAACCGTTAAACTTTTAAGTGAATTAACCGATGAATCTTTGAATCAAAAAGTAACCGAATCGGGCAGAAATCTCGGATTTCTGGCGTGGCATCTGGTCGTTACGATGCAGGAAATGCCGGAAAAAGTCGGATTACGCGTAGATGCGCCGACACCTGAAACGCCCGTTCCGGCAAGCGCACGGGAAATCGTCGCGGCGTTTGAAAAAGCGGGAAATTCCGTCAAAAAGGAAGTCGGCGAAAATTGGACGGACGAAATTCTGGAACAGGAAGACGAAATGTACGGCGAAACGTGGAAACGCGGAATGACGCTCTTTTATCTGATCGCTCATCAAGCGCATCATCGCGGACAGATCACGGTTTTGATGCGTCAGGCAGGATTAAAAGTCGTCGGAATTTACGGTCCGGCAAAAGAAGAATGGGAAGCATTCGGAATGCCGGCAATGGCATAAATGGATTTTGGATTTTGGATTTTGGATTTTGGATTTTTATTGAACATTAAGATTCTTCAATGAATATAAGAAACCAAAATCCAAAATAAATTTTACAGAGTTTATGCGGTTCAGATTTGAAAAACGAGTCCGAACCGCATAAACTCTCTTTTTTGCTTTAAACCTGAATTTTTATCATAAGAGTATTTATACGATGAGCAATATTGAAATCACGCCGGAAATAATCACACAACACGGAATTACGCCTGAAGAATACGAACGCATTAAGGAAATTATGGGACGCGAGCCGAATTTTACGGAACTCGGCGTTTTCTCTGTCATGTGGTCGGAGCATTGCAGTTATAAATCTTCGCGCGTTCATCTCGGACGCTTGCCCGTAACGGGCGAGCGGGTAATCGTGCCGCCGGGCGAAAACGCCGGAGTCGTGGACATCGGCGATGATTGGTGCGTCGCCTTTAAGGTCGAATCGCACAATCATCCGAGTTTTATCGAACCGTTTCAGGGCGCGGCAACCGGAGTCGGCGGAATTCTCAGAGACGTTTTCACAATGGGCGCACGTCCGATTGCGGCAATGAATTCGCTGCGTTTCGGTCATCTCGACGATGCAAAACACGCTAATCGCAATAAATCGATCTTAAAAGGCTGTGTTGAAGGAATCGCGAATTACGGAAATTGTTTCGGCGTTCCGACCATCGGCGGCGAAGTCGTTTTTGAGGAAGCGTATAATCTGAATCCTCTGGTCAATGCGTTCGCCTTGGGAATTGTCCGCAAAGATCAGATTTTCTTCGGAAAAGCGAGCGGCATCGGAAATCCCGTGATGTATGTCGGCGCAAAAACGGGGCGCGACGGGATTCACGGCGCGACGATGGCGAGTGCGGAATTTGACGATGAAGCATTAGAGAAACGCCCGACTGTTCAGGTCGGCGATCCGTTTTTGGAAAAGCTTCTGCTCGAAGCGTGCCTTGAAGCGATGCGTTCCGGCGCAATCGAAGGAATTCAGGATATGGGCGCGGCAGGTCTGACAAGTTCTTCGGTCGAAATGGCAGACCGCGCCGGAAACGGTCTGGAGCTTAATCTGGACGATGTGCCGCAGCGCGAAACAGGAATGACGGCGTATGAAATGCTTTTATCTGAATCGCAGGAAAGAATGCTGATCGTCGCTAAAAAAGGTCGCGAAAAAGAACTGGTCGAGATTTTCAATAAATGGGATTTGGACGCGGTCGTGATCGGCAAAGTCACGGAAGGAAATCGCCTGAAAATTTTTCATCAAGGTGAATTAATGGCGGATTTGCCGGTTGATAAATTGACCGAATCCGCACCGAAATATAATCGCCCGATGGCGGCTTTTATTCAAGAAGGGGAGAAAAGGAGAAAGGGAGAAGAGGAGTTAAAAACGAAGATCGAAGATCAAAGATCAAAGATCAAAGATCAAACAGAAGTTTTAAAATTATTGCTTGCCGCGCCGAATATTTGTTCTAAACATTGGGTTTATGAACAATACGATCATATGGTTCGCACAAATACGGCGGTTTTGCCCGGAGCGGATGCGGCGGTTGTGCGCGTCAAGGAAACGCGCCGCGCGATCTCGATGTGTCTGGACGGAAACGGCAGATTTTCCGCCGTCAATCCGAAGGAAGGCGCGAAATTGACCGTATCGGAAGCGGCGCGAAACAATGTCTGCGTCGGCGCAAAACCGATTGCGGTGACGAATTGTTTAAACTTTGCTTCGCCGGAACGACCGAAAATTATGTGGGCGTTTAGCGAGACGGTTGACGGC
>CAYUGW010000033.1:0-14705 GCA_964444245.1 uncultured Blastocatellaceae bacterium
AAATCCCGGATAATGATTGACATCGCCGCCGTTTGCACCGCTGTCGGCATCGCTGCGCGGACCGATTTGGCGAACTGCACTTGCCGCCGCCGCATTTGCGTCAAAAAGATAAAGGGCAAACGAAGTTTCATTAGTCGAGCCGGTTCCGTTTCCGCCGATATTGGCAAATGAATCGAACGCGATATAACGACCGTCGCGGCTCATACGTCTTCCGAAATTAAAGGTATTGACAATATCTCCGGGATTCGTGCGGGCGGTGCGCGTTATTTGTTCCTTTCTGCCGGTCGGAGTTCCGGTTGCGTCTAAATCCGAAAAGAAAATTTCGATATTCCGGTCGGCATTGCTTCCTCCGGTCATTCCGACAATCGGATCATCACCGTTGCTGGCGAAAGCGACGCGCAAACCGTTTCCTGAAATCGTCGAGTTAAGACTGAAAATCGGTGCGGTAATCGGTCCCCTCAAGGTTTTGGTAACCTGTCCCAAAACATTTGCGCTTCTGACGTATGTGAAAATCTCGTCATTATCTTCACGCGGGGTCTGTCCCGGAGGATTTCCGACTGCCGGAACCAGATCGCGGTTTGACGTAAAGGAAATAACATTCCCGTCGTCGCTGATTGACACATCGCGGTTATCATCGGCAATTACGGGAAGAGTCGAAGTAGTTCCGGGTGCGGGAAGAACGGTCGGAAATGTATTTGTTACTCTGATAAATGTGCCGGTGCTTAAATCGGTCAGCGGAATTTCCGCGCCCAGAGACAGATTGACCGGAGTTGTCATCGGAACTTGATAAAGCCACATCTCCGTATTTCCGTCTTCGGTCAAAATATTATCGCCGTCCTCATCGGTAAATGAATTGGCATCGAAATTGCCCGGATTGGTCGTGTTCGGAGCTTTATCATCAGGTCTGGCGGTCGTTGCATTCGAGCCGAAAGCGATCCAGCGTCCGTCATTGCTGATCGTCGGACGAATATTGAGAATATCAACCTTGATATTACTGAAAATTATCGGATCGTCCGTGTCAATCAACAAACTCTTGGTATCGGTAATTTGAAAAATCCGGCGTTGGGCGTAATCGAAAAGAAAAATTTCCCGATTGCCGTCGCTGTTGCGCGGGTTTTCCGTGGCGAGATCGCCGGTTGATTCAAAGACGATAAATCTGCCGTCGCCGCTGATGCCGCTGGCAAAAGATGCTTCATTTGAAGAAGAAACTTGCCCGATCACCGAATCAGCCTGTGCGGAAACCAAAGCCTGACTTCCAAAAACGGTAATTATTGCTAAAAGAATAAAAAAACGAAACTTCACAAAAGCCTCCAAAAAATTGTACATAATAAAATTTGAGGACGTAAAAACGACTTCACAAAAACAAAATTTGCCTAAGGCACAAAACACAGCATTTTAAGCGTATTGAAACCGTGTTGCAAGCACCAAAGCCGAAAACTAAACATTTAGTTTGAAAAACAACTGCTTTGATGCCGCATTTCGCGGAAAGGGTTGACTTGCAATAAAAATAAAAAACCAATAAAAATTAGGTTCGGCAAATTTCGAGCCTAGGTATTTTCTGCGTTTTACGGCGATTATGAAAAAAAACTACAAAATAATGATTGTCGCCGGAGAAGCATCAGGCGATGCACACGCGGCAAAACTTGTCAATGCGCTCAAAAACTGTGCGCCCGAAACCGGTTTTGAATTCTTCGGTGCGGCAAGCCATAATCTGCGCGAAGCCGGAGTCGAAGGTGTCGTTAATGCCGATGATCTCGCAATCGTCGGTCTGCCGGAAATCGCCCGCGCTCTGCCGATGTTCTGGACAGCCTTCAAAAAATTAAAAAATGAAGCAAAAACGAGAAAACCCGATGCCGTAATTCTGGTAGATTTTCCGGATTTTAACTTAAAACTTGCCAAATCCTTGAAAAAGGAAGGTTTAAAAATAATCTATTACATCTCGCCGCAGCTTTGGGCGTGGCGCAAATACCGCGTTAAAACGATTAAAAAATATGTTGATTTGCTGCTCGCGATTCTGCCGTTTGAAAAAGATTGGTACGCGGAGCATGGAATTTCGCACGTTGAATATGTCGGAAATCCGCTGGCAAAAGAAGTTCGTTCAAGTTTGACAAAAAAGGAATTCTGCGAAAAACACAACATCGATGAGTCAAAACCGATTGTTGCGCTTCTTGCCGGAAGCCGTCATAAGGAAATCACGAAAATTCTGCCCGTTTTGCTTGAAACCGTTGCCGTAATGTCGGAAAAAAACGCGGAAATTCAGTTTGTCATCGCGCTTGCCGCGTCGCGGAAAATTGGAGAAATCGAAAACGCGATTTCCGCCGCGAAAAATAAAGGATTAGAGCTTCCAAAAAAATTATTTATCGTCAAAGGCGAAACCCGCGAAGCCTTAAACGCGGCGGACGCGGCGGCGGTAACGAGCGGAACGGCGACGCTCGAAACGGCGATTATCGGAACGCCGATGGCGATCGTCTATAAAACTTCAATGTTTAATTATAAACTGCTCAGACCTCTGATTTCGGTCGAGCATTTCGGGCTGGTCAACTTAATCGCGCAGGAAAGATTGGCAAAAGAATTGATTCAGGATGATTTTAGCGGGGAAACTTTAGCGGCGGAACTTTTCCGGCTTTTGGACGCGCAGGAAAACAAGAAAATGCGCGAAAATCTGCGCGAAGTTGTCGACAAATTAGGTCGCGGCGGAGCTTCAAAGCGGGCGGCGGAAGCGATCTTGCGAGAGTTGGGAAAAAAAAGGAATTGATCAGGTCTGTTTTCAGAGGCAATAAAAAGTTTAAAGGTGAAAAAGTGAAAAAGTTTTTGGTATTTTCGGGTTTTAGTTTTAGGAAAAACAGGAAAACCTTTATTTTGAGCAAATTTGTTTTTAAATCAAAGGAAACTTTTTCACTTTTTCACCTTTAAACTTTTTCACCAGTAATCAAAGCCCTGAACAGTTACAAAAAAAATTATTTCGATTTTTTCTTTAATTCTTTAACTTCGTCGCGCAATCTGCCCAAGCCTTTGATCATTGCATTTTGGCGTTTGTATTCATCGAGCGGCTGGACGGGCGTTCCCCACCAAACTCCGGCGCGGACGATTTTTCCCGGCAGAATTCCGGCTTGCGAGCCGATTATTGCGCCGCTTTTCACCGTCGCGTGATCGCCCATTCCGACCTGTCCGCCGATGACGCAATCGTCTTCGATGACGGTCGAACCGGAAATTCCGGTTTGCGCCGCGATGACGACTCTTTTTCCGATTTGGACGTTGTGCGCGATCTGCACCTGATTATCAATTTTCGTGCCTGCGCCGATGCGCGTTTCGCCGAGTGCGCCGCGGTCAACGCAGGAATTTGCGCCGATTTCGACATTGTCTTCGATCACGACAGTTCCGATCTGCGGGAATTTTACATAACCGTCTGCGCCGTCGCGTACAAAGCCGAAACCATCCGCGCCGATCACCGCTCCGGCGTGAATCACGCAGTCGTGTCCGATTGAAACATTATCGTAAATCACACAATTCGGATGAATAATCGAGTTTTTGCCGATAGCGACATTATTGCCGATTCTTACGCCGTCAAAGATTTGGGTGCCGTAATTAATGAAACAATCTTTGCCGATCGTGACAAACACGCCGATAAAATTTGCGAGAACGTCTTCAAGCGGAGAATTTATAATCGCAGTTTTGTGATTTTTTTCGGTTCGCCAATTGAATGGATGAAGTTTTTCGGCGATTTTGGCAAAAGCGAGTTTCGGATTTTTGACTTTGATAAATGAACAGGGAATTTCCGTCGCGAAATTTTCGGGAACGAGCAGACACGAGGCGTTTATCTCTGAAATTTCTTCGACAAACTGCGCGTTTTCGGCAAAGGAAATCTCGTTTTCCTGTGCCGCTGAAAGACTCGCGACGCGCAAAATCTCGATGTCTTGTGCGCCTTCAAGTGTTCCGTTTAAGAATTCGGCAATTTCTTTCGTTTTCATTGTAAAAGTAAAGGAATGAGCTTTGATCTTTGTTTCATTGCTAAATTTCAGGGCTTTGATTTTTAATCAAGATCAAAAATCAAAGATCAAAGATCAGTCTTCGCGCTTAATGGTTTCTTCAACGATATTTTGCAGGAAAATCTGCAAACCTTCGATTTCAAAGCCGTGTTTATCGGCAAGACGTTTGATGATCGGTGCGCTGTCGCTGTCCATAAAATGCAGGTCGGCAAGATCAATCGTTAAATTTTTGCCGTTGAATTCGCGCAGGTCGAGCGCGATCTTTTCGAGCAAAATCGCGTCCGATTCTTCCAAAGCCCCTTCGACGCGAAGAATCGTTTTGCCGCGTTCCTTATCTTCGATTTCGGTTATGTTTGTTGGCATTTTGTTTTATTAGTTTATTAAATCTTTATCGGGGAAAAGTCAAAAGACAGATTTGCAATTATCGACTGTTTGTAAAATTTTGAGATTAGATGCCAGTCTTTGTTAATAGTTGCGCGGCATTGCACAAAAATCAGCTAAAATCCGGCTGATTTTTTGATGTCGATTTTTGAAAAAAGAAAAGTAAGACATCGGAATAAGTGATAAGTGATAAGTAGTTTGTCTCTTTACGGCTCTTGCAAAGTCAGACAATAATTGTTCGGAATTATTTATTATCAATATCATTACGTCGAAAGCATTTGTTCCAGGTCTTTCCGGAATCCTCGGTGCAGTAATTCCATTCTCCCCGATTTACCGCTAATGCCTTTTTCTCACCGTATGCAACAATGCCGACGATACTGGCTTTTAAATAGCTGTCCACTTCTGAAACCTTCCAGGTTTTGCCCCCATCCTCAGTTCGTGCTACCCGATTACTACCGGCAACCCAGCCAACTTCGGTGGTGAGAAACTTTAACGTGGTGTAATTTACGCTTCCCCAATCTTCCTTTAAAAAATCGCCATTTTTATCCACTACCGGATCAATAATCGTTTTAGACCAACTCTTCCCACCATCAACTGTTCTGTATATAAGGTTGGAATCTACTATCCATCCGTGTCTTAAGCTAATGAATTCGATCATCCGACCACTAATATCATCGAGTTTCTCCCAAGTTTTACCCCCGTCTTTTGTACTAATCAAAATACCTTCGCTGATTACCCATTGACCTCCGATAACCCAGCAATTATCTGTATCGACACAAACAATGTCTGTCAAATCCTCAGTTGTGCCGCTGTCTTGCTTCTTCCATGATTTTCCGGTATCTGCTGTGTGAAAAATTTGTCCATTTGCGCCTACGACCCAACCAACTCCTGAAACATCAAACCAGACTCCAATTAAATCTTCCCATGTATTTTCATCAGGGAGGCGATATTCCTTCACAAAAATTATGTTGTTTTCACCAACTATACGATGGATAACCTGTCCCCTGCCTCCTACTGACCAGCTCACACCGGATTTTGGACTGCATATGCCACCAAACCTAATCGGACTTTTAATACCGTTCCAATTGGTTGTCCATCCGCCTACACCGGCACTACTGCTTTCATTTTGGGCAAATGCCGGATTGACAAGAAGTATCCACAAAATCAAAACTCCCATCAACAATTGATACAACTTTTTAATCTTCATTATTTTTTCCCTTAAATGTAATAATTCCTTACTTTCGTTTTGGTCAGCGTCAAAAAGTTACAAAATCGTTTTCCAGCACTTTGGAGGGAAAGCAAGTTAGCTGATTTTGTTCACTCTGGGTCAGCCAATGTGCAGGCATTACAGTTTCATTATCTCACGGGACTATTTTCATTAAATAACCTATGTTGTCAGTTATAAAACTTTTAAATATCTAACCGCTAAAAACACGAAAAATGCTAAAATTAGTATAAAACCAATCAAACATTTGTCAAATAAAAATGTCCTGCCGAAATTTCTCCGGCAGGACATTCTTACTTTTTGACAAATTTGACTTTTTGCAGTTATTTGTTATTACTGCGCAGCTTTTTGAGCTTTTCTTTCAGCCCGTTTTTGCATACGTTCCTGCATTTTTTGTTTGCGTTGCTCTTTCATTTCGGCAAGCTTTGCTTTTTGCTCGGCAGTCAAAATGGCGAACATCTGTGATTTGATTCGTTCTCTTTCAACGATCATTTGAGCGTGCAGCGCGCCTTGTTGCTGGGCGATTGCCTGAACTTGCGCTTCGTTAAAACCGTTGGCGGTTGCCTGCTCCATCTGCCGGCGATTTGCCTGCATTTGATCGCGCAGAGATTTCGAACCTTCACGGCTGGCTTGACTGATTGCCTTCATCTGCTCTTTTTGAGCATCGGTCAATTCAATACCGCGAAATCCCATTCCCATTCCTCTATGTCCGCCGCGTCCGCCGCGTTTGCCGCGATTTCCCTGTTTCCAGTTGCCGCCCTTTTTGCCGAAAGTTTTGCCTTCGGTCGTGGTTTCGGCGGTTTGTCCGAAAGCAAAGATTGCGCCGACGGCGACTAAGACGATTGACATTAATAAAACTGTAAGTTTTTTCATTTAAAATTTTCTCCTCGTTAGATTATTACTTTTGAAATTTTTTCGGCGTTTATCGCCGCGTTCGGTTATTTAGACGAAATCGAAACGGGCAAAGTCGTCTATTTATCGTGAAGTAATGCAAAGAAGTGTAATATAAAAGAACTTGAAAATTTACATTTCTTGACATAAAACACTATTACGATAATGTATTATCAAACATCGAAGTTACGAGCGTCGTTAGAAAACGCTTTATACTTTATTTGCAGTTATAATTTATGAACAATCGAATTCTTATCATTGATGACGATGAAGAACTTTGCGAATTGGTTTCGGAATATTTAACGGTCGAAGGCTTTGAAGTTAAAGCGGTTCACGACGGCGAAAAGGGTTTGAAAAATGCTTCGGAAGGCAATTTCGATATGGCGATTCTTGACGTAATGCTGCCGAAAATGAACGGTTTCGATGTGTTGCGCGAGCTTCGCAAAATTTCAAAAATTCCGATTTTGATGCTGACCGCGCGCGGCGAAGATATGGAACGCATCGTCGGGCTGGAGATCGGCGCGGACGATTATCTGCCGAAACCTTTTAATCCGCGCGAACTGGTGGCGCGTCTGCGGGCGATCCTGCGCCGCGTCGAAATGTCGGAAGATACAAGCAAAACCGAAGCCGATAAATTGCAGGTTAATGATGTCGAAGTTCAGCTTTCGGCGCGTTCCGCTAAAAAAAGCGGCGAAGATTTGGGTTTGACTTCGGTCGAATTCGATCTGCTTGCCGCGCTGATGAAAAGATCGGGCGAGGTCGTTAAAAAGGAAGATTTGAGTCAGGACGTTCTCGACCGCGAATTATCGCCCTTTGACCGCAGTTTGGATATGCACATCAGCAATCTGCGGAAAAAGCTCGGCTCGCACGGAAACGGCGACGACATTATCAAAACAATCCGCTCGGTCGGCTATATCTATACGGTTGCAAATAATTAAAATTGTTAAGGGTTAATTGCAATTTCAAACAAAAACAATTAACAAATAACCGCTAACAAATAACAAACATTATGAGTTTATTCTTAAAAATTTTCCTTTGGTTTTGGCTGGCGATGGCTTTGATTGTCGGTGCGGTAACGCTCGTCAATTGGTCAACGCGATCCGAACCTCTGGCGCGTCAATGGCAGACGTTTGTCGGCGAAGCGGTTACGTCAAATTCGCAGACATCGGTTCAAATCTATGAAAATGAAGGGATTGCAGGATTAAATACTTACATAAATCGTTTGAATCAGGCGCAGAGAGTAAATTCAGTCGGCTTTTTTGACGACCGGCAAAATTTGATCGCGGGAAATATCAAAGCCGAAGAAACTCAGGATTTATATGAAAAAGCGATTCAAAGCGGGCAGCCCGTATTTTTGCGTCTGCCCGATAGAACCTTTGCGGCAACAAAGGTTTCATTGAAAAACGGCACAAATCACGTTTATATGCTGGAACTCAAACGCCATCAAGATCCGCCGTTTTTTACGACGAGATTGATTCTGCAAATTTTGGCGGTTGTCCTGACCGGCGGATTATTTTGTTATGCGCTGGCTCTTTATCTGACCTCGCCGATTTCCAAACTTCGCAGTGCGACACAGAAACTTGCCGAAGGCGATCTGCAAACCCGCGTCGGGAAAAAGGTCGGCAAACGCCACGACGAAATCTCAGATCTAGCCAGGGATTTTGACGAAATGGCGGAGAGAATCGAAGCATTGGTTACGGCGGAAAAACGTCTGACGCAGGATATTTCGCACGAATTACGCTCGCCGCTGGCGCGTTTGAATGTCGCGCTCGAACTTGCCCGCGCCAAATCAAATGATGAAACAAAGACTCTGATCGAAAGAATCGAAGCCGAATCAAACCGCTTAAACGAAATGCTCTCGCGCCTTTTGACGCTTTCAAAACTCGAATCCGGTTCGGGCGATTTCGAGAAAATGGAAGTTAATCTGACCAGACTTTTCGATCAGGTCGTCTCGGATGCCGATTTTGAAGCGCAGGCAAAAGGCAAATCGGTTAAGGTTTTGCACAAGGATGCGGTCAAGGTTTTCGGAAACGAGAATCTTTTGCGAAGCGCGATCGAGAATGTTCTCAGAAATGCCGTCAAATATACAAAAGACAACACGGGTGTCGAAGTTTCGCTGGAAAAAAACGGAAAAACCGTAATTATTTCGGTTAAAGATTACGGTTCGGGCGTTCCCGATGACGAACTCGAAAAACTTTTCAAACCGTTTTACCGCCTGCAAACTGCGCGGGATCGAAAAACAGGCGGAATCGGTCTCGGTCTGGCAATCGCCGAACGCGCCGTAAATGTTCACAGCGGAAGGATAAAAGCCAGAAACACGAACGACGGTCTGTATGTCGAGATCGAATTGCCGATGCTCGTTTGAAAGTGAAAAAGTGAAAAAGTGAAAAAGTTTAAAGGTTTTAGACGTTTGAAGTTGATTATAAAAATCTGAAATCTTGATTGGTAAAGAAAAACTAAATTTAACACGCCGAAAACTTTTTCACTTTTTCACCTTTAAACTTTTTCACTTTCAAGCTTTAGGTACGGTTTTTCCGCGCATCGATAAATGATTTAACGCCCAAAATTATAAAACCGAGACAGATTATCGCCGTCGCAACTTGAGCGATAACGGCAACGGGACGTTCGGCAGTTCCGTCAAAAAGGGATGCGATGCTCATAAAACTTCTGACCGTTCCGAGAAAGCCGAGCAGCGCGACGACCAACGCCGCGTGCATCAGATGTTTTCGCAGATTTTCCTTTGATCTGGCAATAACGCCGAGCAAAACCAAAATTACCCCGAAAATCGCCGGAATCAAAGCCGTCATACTCGGATTCGGCGTTGACATTACATATGCGTAACCCAAAATCCCGAGCAGAATTAACAATGCGCCGAAAATAATAGAAACCGAAGGCATAAATTTTTCACCTCAAAAATAGATTTTTTTAATAGCTATAAACTTATCAGACTTTGCCTTGAATCTCTAAAGCGAAAAAATAAAAAAGCCGAATCAATCGAGAAACGGCTTCTAATATAATTTTCATTTAACGCAAAGTCGCCAGGACGCAAAGACGCAAAGTAAATAAATCGAATGACGTTAATCAAAAAGACTTTGCGCCTTTGCGCCTTCGCGTTAAAATCTTTTTCTGATTTTTACTTGCCTTTAATTTTCGCTTGAAGTTTCGGTGCTAATTTCGATCTCAGTTCGACCAATTTTTTGTGATAGGTTTGCGCCTGTAAAGGCTTGCCGAAACCGAGATAGCCGATGCCGAGACCGTAAAATGCCTGTTCATTTTTCGGGTCTATTTCGACGACTCTTTGAAAAATCGGAATTGCGGCATCGAATTCTTTGACCTCGAGATAATTTTCGCCCAGATAATTCATCGCCGCGAGCCAATCGACGCTGTTTCTGACGGCTTGTTCTAAAAATGGAAGCGAAGCCTGATAATCGCCGGAATCGAAATGCAGCCGTCCGATTTTGTAATGCGCTTCGGAATATTTCGGATTCAGCCGCACGGCTTCTTGAAAATGTCTGACCGCGTCCGATTTGCGATTTGTTTCGTGATAGACATCAGCCAGATTGCAATGCGCGACGGAATCCTTCGGATTAAGTTTTACGGCTTTTTCGAGCAATGGAAGCGCGTCCGTCGTTTTTCCCGATTCGACGTAGCACAAACCGAGATTCAGGTTCGCCCCGGAAGATTTCGGATCGAGTTTCAACGCCTGATTAAAAGATTCGACCGCCTTTTCGCAATTTCCGTTTGACCTCTGCGCGATACCTAAATTTAAGAAACCTTCGCTGCTCGCCGGTTTTATTTTTGCGGCTTTTTCAAAAGCGTCTTCCGCTTCATCGAGGCGTTCCAGAATAATCAGAGTTTTCCCGAGCGAAATAAAAGCTTCGAAATATGTCGGTTTCAGCTTTCCGGCTTGTTCAAAAATCGGAACGGCATCCTTATATTGTTTGTATTTAACGTAGCTCGAAGCCAGATAAAAATGGGCTTCGGCGTGATTCGGATCTTGTTCAATGACTTGTTTAAACATCGAAATCGCCGGTTCGAGGTTGTTCACTTCATAAGAAGCAAGTGCCTGACTAAAAAGTTTCTGCATGCGCTGCGCTCCGACCGAAAACGGCAAGACAAATATCAACAACATAAGTAAAAACGGTTTCCGGTAATTTTTCATTTGATTTTTTCTGCGTGTCCGTTTGATTTTAATAATCTTAGCAAATTTATTAACGAACGCAAAAAAAATAATTTTTTGCCCTAGTGTAAAACGGAACGCCGACATCTTTTCCAAACCCGGAAATAATTTTTCAAAATGAAATTTAAAGCAAAATAAAACCCGGCTGCCAGTCAAAAGATGCATTAATTTTGCGGGGTTTTGATAACAAATCGGTGTTTTATTTTGTTCCTGTTCGATACGAATCGAAGATTAAAGCACTTAAAAAAACAATAAACATTTAAATATTTTCAGAAATGGTAAGGAGTAATTTTTATATGGCAGTATTAATATTAACGGGTTCGGTCGGCGAAGGAAAATCCAAAAACGGAGTTCCGCATAATGAAATCGCCGACGTAATAAAGGTTCGGGACCGGTTCGTTCAGCTCGGTTATCACTGGGCGAGCGGTATTACGGACGGTAAAAATAAGGATTTCGTTCGTTTGATCAAGTTTTTTCAAACAATCTGCAAAGGACGTTCGAAATTCGATTCGGGCGACGGAAGAATTGATCTGCACGGCTCGACGCATAAATGGCTGGCGGCGGACAATGCGCCGGGTTGGGTAAATATGGAAGGCAGATCGGGAATCGGCTGGCAGATCGCAAAATTCGATTACAAAAATTCGTGGACGACGACGTGGATGCTTCACCGGCTTATTTTGGCGGGCGTTTATTACAGAGGTTTGGACGTTTTGTCGTTCGATGTTTCGGACGCGCCTTCAATGTGGATTCGGGATTGTTCGCCCGAAAAAGGCGGCAAAGCGACCGGACACGCAAGCCATCAGACGGGACTCGATATAGATATGCGCCTGCCTTTATTGCCGCCCTGGACGAATGACTTCACCCAACTCAAAGGAAAGGAATACGATAAAAAATTTCATCGCCAAGCCGCGCTTCTGCAAGTTCGGGCGATCAAAGAGATGATGAACACGAGATTTATTTTCTTTAACGATCCCGAATTTATCAAGAAAAAACTGACGACACACCAAAACAACCACAGCGAACATTACCACATCCGCATCAAACCGCCCGAAAGAATCGAAGGCGTGATTAAATAAAATGCTTTCAATCAAAAAAGCCCTGAATTATCAATCAATTTCAGGGCTTTTTTAGATTTAAAATTTAAAAAAAATTAATTCTACAACCGATTTGCATTACAAACCGATTTCTTTAAGCGGCGCGTCTTTCGGCATTTTTATGCCGGAAAGCGAGGCTTCGACCAAGCCGAGAGATTTCAGGGCGCGGATGGTTAAAAAGCCGAAATCGAATTCGTTGTCGTCGTGGCTGTTTCTGAGGAAACCCGGCGAATGATGGTGATTGTTTTGCAGACACGCGCTGAAGGTGGCGGTTACGGGCAGCCAATCGGTCAGATTCATCGCGTTATCGTCTTCGTCCATGTAGCGGCGCGAACCGAATCGGCGGTCGTGCGTCCAGTAATTTTGCAGCATATTTACCCAGAGCGCGAAAATCCGCACGCCGAACCACAAAACAAACGCGAAAAGCCATTCGCCGAATGCCAGCCAGAGCAAACTATAACTGCTGAAATGTGAAAAAGCACCGAAATAAGGCGTGGAAACCATTCTCATCGTCGGCGTTTTGAGAATCTCGTCCTTTGCCATATCGGTTTTGCATTTATACGGGAAAAAGCACAAATACAGCGTTTTCCAAAAACCGTCGTCGGCTAATTTGTTCGGGTCGCCGTCGCGGTCGGAAAAAGCGTGGTGATGACGATGGCGATTTACCCAGGTCGTCGGGTTGATATAAATTCCCGTAACGCTGAAGAAAACCGTGATAAATTTAACAAACCAATCCTTGAAATGCAGGGTTTTGTGAGCAATCCCCATATGCAGAATATTCGACGCGTAAATGCCGCCGAAAAACCATATAAACAGCAGAAAAGCAAACCCGACACACGCGCCCGAAAGAAAACTCCAGCCTGCCGGCGCGGCAAGTCCGGCAACCAAAACATTCAAAAAAATAATCGTGTATCCGGCAATATTATAAACTCGCATCTCGTTACATTTATTCGTTTATAAACAGACTTCGGTTTTAAATGTGCGGGTTAAATGTTTGAAAAATAACATTAAACCGCGTTATCTGGCAAGTGTCGGGGAATTGATTTTTTTCAGGCAAAAACCGAATCGAGATACATCATCAGCGCGAAACCGATAAAAAGCGAAAATGTCGCGCCGTTTTCAAAACCGGGGCGATGCGTTTCGGGAATAATCTCGTGGCTGATGATAAAAAGCATCGCGCCCGCCGCAAACGCTAAACCCCACGGCAGAATCGAAACCGAGATTAAAAGAACCGACGCGCCGAACATTCCGCCGCAGATTTCGATAACGCCCGTCAGAGCCGTGATGCCGAAGGCGTATTTTTTTGAATAACCCTGCGACTGCAAAGCGACCGCGACCGATAAACCTTCGGGAATATTCTGCAGACCGATGCCGAACGTCGCGCCGAAACTCGTGCCGAATTCTCCGGTCGCATTCGCCACGCCGATTGCCATACCTTCGGGAAAATTATGAATCGCAATGGCAATGACAAACAGCCAGATTTTGCGGAGTTTGCCTTTTTCGATGCTGATTCCTTCCTGACCTTTCTCAAAATGCCTGTGCGGAACGAGTTCGTTGATCAGCCAGAGCGCGAAACCTCCGATGCAGAGCCAGATAATTCCCTGCAAAACCGCACTCGAAGCGGATGCTCCTTCTGATTTTAAACGTTCGACCGACGGCAGAAGCAACGAGAAAATAGTTGCCGCCAGCATCACTCCGGCGGCAAAACTCAGGAGATTATTATTGAGTTTTTCGTTCAGACGGCGCAGAAAAAGCGCGGGAATCGCGCCGAGAGTCGTCGCACCGAAACCCGCGATTGTGGTGGCGATCAAAGCGTTTGTGAATGGACTATCTGTAAAAGGCATCCCGGAAATGCAATTTTAGACAGACATTTTCAAAATTACAAACCCGCGTCGGATTTGCGATTTGTGATTTGCGATTTGCGATTTGTCCGAAATCCGGCAAACCTTGTTGTAAAGTATTGTGGAATTACGTGTTTAACTTTATCCGTTTTTATTCGCGTTTTTTCGGTTCGATTTCAAAATCAACATCGAAACCTTCGGGAATTTTCGGCTCCGAAACCCATAAGCGGAAACCAAACTCCGCTTTATTTTATTTTGAATAACATATTCTCTGACATACCGGCGCAATTTTTCGCGGTTTTGTTTCAGATACCGGGCATACGGTTTTAGAAACGCAAACTCGGCGGAAAGTTGCTTGGGCGGCATTTGCTAAACAAACACACTAAAAACTTCATTGGAAAAAAGCCTTCCTTTTTCGGTCAAACGCAGAGTTTTTTCGCTTATCTCGATTAGTTCGATTTCCAGTAATTCGGAAAGTTCCTTTTCATATTTTGATAAAAAATCGAAATTGAATCTTTCTTTAAATTCCTGCAAATCCAAGCCTTTATTAAGCCGAAGCTGCAAAAAAATATATTCGCCGCGAAGCGTTTCTTCTTCGAGTTCGAATTCTTCCGCAACGGGCGATTCACCGTTTTCGATGAGCGACACATATTTGGCGGTATCGCGTTCGTTTGCCATGCGCCGCGTTTTGCCGTCAAACGAATGCGCCGAAACGCCGTAGGAAAAATACGGCGCGAATTCCCAGTATTTGTTATTATGTTTCGACTCGAAACCCGGCAGCGAGAAATTGGAAATTTCGTATTGCTGATAACCTTTTTCAAACAGTTTTTCGAGCATCAATTCATACATTTCGCCCGCTAAATCATCATTCGGCAAGGGTTGACGGTTTGAGCGAATCTGCTCGGCAAGCGGCGTTCCTTCGTGAATTTCCAAAATATAAAGCGAAATATGTTCGGGTTTTAAGCTCATCGCTTCATTTAAATTATTTTCCCAATCTTCCAAAGTCTGAGCGGGCAAACCGGCGATCAGATCGAACGAAATATTTTCAAAACCGCTCTTTCGCAGAAGTTCAAAGGTTTTCCGCGCATCGTTTGAATCGTGTCCGCG
>CAYUGW010000033.1:14715-15378 GCA_964444245.1 uncultured Blastocatellaceae bacterium
AGATCATTAAACGTCTGCACGCCGAAGCTCGCCCGGTTTACGCCCAACGCTTTGAAATCGCGCAGTTTTTCAAGCGAAACCGTCGCCGGATTCATTTCCAGAGTAATCTCCGCATTTTCGTCAACCGCAAATGTTTTGTAAATTTCACCGAAAATTCTTTCAAGCTGTTTTGCAGAAAGGAGCGAAGGCGTTCCGCCGCCGAAATAAATTGTATCGGCTTCGATTTTGGATTTTGGATTTTGGATTTTGGATTTATTATTTGAACTTTGAACTTCTTTGACGAGAGCACTCACATACCTCTCGACGGTTTCCTCGTTTTTATAAACATCGGTCGCAAAATCGCAATAAGAACAGCGCGATTTGCAGAATGGAATATGGATGTAAATTCCTGATTTCATAAACAAGAGGCGGAAACCCGACAGTAATGGAGGGTGCTGTTCCGAATCAGCTTGAGCGAGTTCAGAAATCACCCTCCATTACTGTCGGGTTTCCGCCTTTTTCTTCGCCATTCACTTTTATTTCATATCGTAATCATACCAGATGATTTTTTCACTTTGAAAAGGTTCATCGCTGCGAATTCGAATGGTTTTGTATTTAACATCTTTTGGAAACGAATTTGACCCGTGAGATTTTTCGTCAACCGAAAAGCCTATCAAATCACCG
>CAYUGW010000034.1:0-14909 GCA_964444245.1 uncultured Blastocatellaceae bacterium
AAGCCGTTTTTTCGACGCGCATTTCGGGCAGTTTTCCGAATTCGTCGCAAACGGTTGCAATTATCGCCGCACCGGTCGGCGTGATTAATTCGCCCTCGATTTCGGTCGAATAGATCGGAATATTTTGTAAAAGCTCGGCAACAGCCGGCGGCGGAACGGGAAATTTCCCATGCGCCATATTTACAAAACCGCTGCCGACGTGAATCTTTGAGCAGACGAATTTTTCGATTCCCAACAGTTCAAAACCGATACACGCGCCGACCACATCAATGATCGCGTCCATCGCGCCGACTTCGTGAAAATGAACTTTTTTGACATCAATTCCGTGAACTTTCGCTTCGGCAATTGCAAGTTTCGTAAAAATTTCAATGGCACGTTTTTTTATTGATTCATTAATGCGCGAATCATTTATAATTTTCTCGATTGTGTGCAGATGCCTGTGCGCATGTTCGTGCGGAACTTTGACATCAACGTGAATCGCCGAAATCCCCGATTTGTCTTTGGTCGAAATTTCCAACTCGAAATCCGCAATTTCAAGCCTTTTTAATTGTTCGATAAATTCATTTTCATCAACACCGAGCGCGATCAATGCGCCGAGAATCATATTTCCGCTCGCACCTGCAAAGCAGTCGAAATAAAGAGTTTTCATATTTTTAAAATGTTAATTTTTACGACTGTTTTTTGCAAATAATTTTAACGAAATAATTTGGCATGTTTGGAGGAAATTTTTCGCATTATATTTTAAGAAAAATTTTGGAGGAAATTTTATGGCACATTTAGAATTTATTGACGTTAAGGGTTCCTGTGATCTGGCATATCAGACACAAAATATGAAAAAAGGTGATAAATATAAATTTCGTGATCAGAAAGTCTGGACAGTTTGGCATTTTTCAAATTCCTTTTTTGATATGAATGCCGTGATTCTGCTTACTCCTGAAAAATATAGATCCAATGTTTTAGCTTTTGGCGGAACGGCATCGGCTAAGGATTTATGGGCGGACATTTCACAAGGTATGGGAAATACGCCTCACCAATATTCTGAAGCCTTGAATTTTGCTAAAGTCTGGCTTGGTGCATCTTTGGATATACATAAAAAATCATTATATTTAACCGGACATTCCCTCGGCGGTGCTTTAGCATCCTACTGTGCCTTATCACTTAATTTACACGCCAGCACAATAAATCCCGCACCTCTTGTCGGTAAGGATAAATTAATAAAAAATAATCGCAAAAGCAGTATCGTAAATTATATAAATAATGGCAGTGAAGTAATTTCAAGTCTTCACGGCAAGGTTCCGGGACAAATTCAACCGGTTCCCGGTTATGGAAATTTCGTTATGGGTCATAAATTGCCAAATACGGGAATTGACGGTTTTTCGCCGACAAAATTATAAATAATTGAGTTTCTTAGTTTTAAATCAAAAAACCGAAGTCAGAATTTCGCCCGCCTTTCCGCGATATGTATAATCGCAAAAAGGAGTCAAAGGAGTTTCTTCGGGGTTTATTTCAATTAATTTCGCGCCGCTGAATTTTGCAATTTCGGCAAGTCTGGCGGCAGGATATACGAGCGCGGAAGTTCCGATAATAAAAAAGAGATCGCATTCACGCGCCTTTCGTTCCGCTTTTTCAAACGCGCCGATTGGCAGCATTTCGCCGAATAAAACGACATCGGGGCGCAATTTTTCGCGGCAATTTTCGCAAATGCCGGGCTGATGCGGAACTTCGTCGAATTCTATTTGATAAACTCTCCCGCATTTTTCGCAGCGAGCGCGATTGATATTGCCGTGCAGTTCGATGACGTTTTTCGATCCGGCGCGTTCGTGCAGACCGTCAACATTTTGCGTTACGAGCGTAAAATCTTCAAACCGATTTTGCCACTGCGCCAAAACAAAATGCGCCGCATTCGGCTGGCAATCCTTATAAACGCCGCGCCGGAAATCAAACCATTCCCAAACCGCGTCCAAATTTTCTCTCACCATTCGTGCGGAAGAGATCTGCTCAAACGGCATTCCCTTCCAAACCGCCGAACTGCCGCCACCGCGAAATGTCGGAATGCCGGATTCAGCCGAAATTCCCGCACCTGTTAAAACACAAACTTTTGTTGTTTCTTTTAATTTGCCTTTTATTTTACTTAGTGTTTCCATCTGCAATCACAACACTTTCTAAAACTTTTTTCAAATATTTTATCAGACAAAAATTTTTATGTCCTTTTATCCGACATTTTTACGCATTTAAGGTTGTGGAGAAAAATTTTATTGATTTCACAAGATAAAGTAATTGAAAAATCAATAATTAAAACGGTAATTTTAAGCTGAGTTTTCCCCTCATTCAAAGGAAGCCGTATAGAATCTAATGATTGTAAAATCTGGTTCCAGCCTAACCCAACAATCATTTTGATTATTTACCGCCTCCGCCTTTTACAAACTAATTGAAATGATACTAATTTTGGACTATCTAAATTTCATCTTTTGAAACTTTAATATTTTTGTTCGGCACATTACTAACTTTCAAATAGTTTATGTTCAATAATTTATGATTTTAATTATTGAAAACTTCAAAATCTATTGTTACTTGTAATATGTTTTGTGGTTTTCTTAAAAAATAAAAAAGATAACAAATAGAGGAGAATTCAAATATGAGTGATTACACGTGGGAAGTTAGGTTCGATAAGGAAGGAAAGGCTTGGGAGGTTAATTTTGAAAATATTAATCAACTTTGTTACGCATATGCACGAGCGAAGGGTCTTCGAGAATTAACTACGGTTGAAAAATCAACCGAAAGTGTAAATTTATTATGGTCATTAAATACAGCTACGGTTAATGTAAATTGGAAAGTGCTTAAAAGCACTGTTGGAAGTGAAGCATATCTTACAGTAGTTGAGATTCAAAAAAAATTATTAGCGAATGGAAATGATGCGATAGAAAGGCTCAAAAGACTTCGCCAACAAACCCGCTCAGATACCGTTAATTATGAGGCAAGTGTAAAAGTAGCTAATGAAATAAATCAAGGTGCTATTAAAAAATTCGATAACCTGGCTAAAGATTTTGCAACAATTAGAAATACCGGAGCTACCTTTGTATGCACGGGTGCGGGAGTGGTTGGAGGAGTAGCTGGAGCTGTAGCGTTAGGTGCGGGAGCAACATTAAAAGGTATCGGCAAATATCAGGATACGGGAAGTATCGCAGAGGCTACTGTAGAAACTTTTGGAGAGATTCTAGTTTATTGTACCGGCATTAAAGCAGCGAAGGCAACCGGCAAAGTAGCACAGTTTTTTTATGGTGTATTTACAAATGTTGCAGTAGAAGGCTGCAAAAGTTATGCTAGTGGAAATTCGCTACCAGAAGCGGCAACGGCAATGATCATTGAGGGTTTACCACTTGATAAAATTGGAGGAGAAAGTATGAAAAAGTTGAAAGAACATATCGGCAAATCTTCTCACGCGGCAGTTATCAATGCGACAGGCGGAACACTAATAAGTGTGGGGAAAGACAAAACAAAAGACGGTGGTAAAGCCGCTGTCAAATATTTAACATCAAAACGACCTAATGCCTCAAAAAATTTAAAATTCTTAGATGATGGATATATCAACTTAAAAACAGGTCCGGCAGGAGATGATCAATATGTTAAAACATTTTGCATTCGTCCCGCAACTCAAAGATAATACGCCTTACACTTGAAAAATATGCTAAGAAAAGTCCAATAAACTTCAGTTTGTCGAATTGCTCAACTAGCACCAAACTGAAGTTTATTGGACTCAGCGGGACACATTTTTTAAATCTTAAGGCACAGTTGCGTATAATTTACCTGATTCAATCTTAACTACTTCTATTAAAAAAACTATTTCTTTTTGTGTTAATTTTGCAATATTGCTTAATTAGTCGTTATACTTCTTGTTTCTAAAAAGTTATGAATCTTTTACAGTTACAAGAAGAATTACGAGCAAAGGTAAAAAAAACCGCGAGCGAAGTTTTTAACGCAGAAATCGAACAGATCGCCGCAGAAATTCCGCCGAAAACGGAATTAGGCGATCTGGCATTTCCCGTCGCGTTCGAACTTGCCAAGCAGATCAAACAGCAAACGGGCGAAAAACAAAATCCACGCGCCATTGCGGAAAAACTGAAATACGCGCTCGAAGAATTCGATTTTGTCGAACGAGTCGAGATCGCCGGTCCGGGATATTTGAATATTTTCTACAATCGCGCCAAGTTTTTGGCGGAAAACTCCCAAAAATCCGAAATCCGAAATCCGAAATCCGAAATCCAAAAGGTTTGCATCGAACACACTTCCGTTAATCCCAATAAAGCCGCTCATATCGGACACGTTCGCAATTCCGTTCTCGGTGATACTTTTGTGCGTATCTTACGCGCGAACGGCAAATGCGTCGAAATTCAGAATTACATTGATAATACGGGCGTACAGGTCGCCGATGTCGTCGTCGGGTTTATTTATCTTTTGAAGATGAACTTAAAGGACATTGCCGCACTTGCCGAAAAATTATCGAGCGAAGGCGTTTCGTTCGATTATTACTGCTGGGATTTATATGCGCGGGTCGGTCAGGAATATCTGAAAGATGAAGAATTAAAATTAAGACGCGCCGAAGTTTTGCATCTCGTCGAAGAAGGAAATAACGAAACCGCAAAGCTCGCCGATTTTGTCGCGACAAAAAATGTTCACTGCATTTTGAATACGATGGAACGCCTTTCGATTCGGTATGATCTGCTGCCGCGCGAATCGGAAATTCTGCATCTGCATTTCTGGCAAAAAGCATTTGAAGAAATGAAGGCGCGGCAAGTTATCAAACTTGAAACCGAGGGCAAAAACGCCGGTTGTTGGGTGATGCCGACCGATTCGCACACCGGAAATGACGAACACGATTCCGATAAAATTCTCGTCAGATCAAACGGAACGGTAACTTATACGGGCAAAGACATCGCTTATCAAATGTGGAAACTCGGACTGCTCGGTTTGGATTTTAACTACAAACTTTTTCATACATACGACGACGGAAAAAAGGTTTGGATTACAACCGCCGAAGATTCGGTCGGAGAACAAATTCCCGAATTCGGACACGCCGAAACGGTTTACAATGTAATTGATTCGCGCCAATCTTATCCGCAGGAAGTGGTAAAAAAAGGAGTTGCTGTAATTTTCCCGGAAAAGGGCGAAGACGCGAGCGTGCATCTTTCATATGAAATGGTCGCGCTTTCTCCTGCGGCGGCGGAAGAATTGGGTTTTGAATTGTCGGTTGAAGACAAACAAAAATCATTCGTCGAAATGTCCGGCAGAAAAGGTCTCGGCGTAAAAGCCGATGATTTGATAAATCGCCTTGAAACAAATGCTTTTCAAGAGGTTTCTTCAAGAAATCCAGAAATGACTGCGGAAAAACACAAATTGATCGCTCATCAAATTGCTATCGGAGCTTTACGATATTTTCTTTTGAAATATACGAAAAATACCGTTGTCGTATTCGATTTCAAAGATGCTTTGGCTTTTGAAGGCGAAACAGGCGTTTATTGTCAAAATGCCGCCGTTCGATTTAATTCAATTTTTAAGAAATTGGAAGAAAACGCTCTGGAAAATTCCAAAAAAATTATTTCAGTTGAAAGCGAAACGGTTTCCGAAATTTTTCAATCCGAAATCGGAAACGATATTTGGTCGCTGGCTGTTTTATCGGCACGACTCGAGGAAACCGTTTCAAACGCCGTTTCTGCATCCGAACCGGCAATCGTGGCGAAATATACATTTAATCTGGCGAAAGCGATGCATTTATTTCACCACAATCACCGCATTATAATTGAAGAAAATATAGTTAAACGCGCGGTTTTAATTGTGATTGCCGACATCGCGCGGCGAACTTTAACATCCGCACTGCAAATTTTAGGAATCGAAGTTCCTGAAAGAATGTGATTGGATTTTGGATTTTGGATTTTGGATTTTGGATTGGCAAGATATTTGCAGAAGAAATTAACGGTTTTCGATTTTTGTATGTTCAGCTCTTTTTAATTGCATAATGCTGAATAGTTCGGGCATTTTGCAAAATTTTTATAAATTTTATGCTTATTGTTATGAAATCCGACGCGACTCGTGAGGATGTCGAGCGCGTCGCGGAAATTGTTGAAAAACTCGGCTATCGTCCGCATTTGATGCCGGGAGCGAGCCGCACGGCGATTGGAATCACCGGAAATCAGGGCGCGGTTGATCCGGCGCATTTTGAAAATCTTCCCGGCGTGTCGGATGCGATTCGCGTAACTAAACCTTATAAACTGATTTCAAAGGATTTACGTCCCGAAAAAAGTATTATTCAAGTCGGAAATGCCGAGATCGGCGGCGATGAACTGGCGATAATTGCCGGACCGTGCGCGGTCGAAACCGTCGAACAGGTTTTTAAAGTTGCCGAAACGGTCGCCCGCAGCGGCGCAAAATTCTTTCGCGGCGGTGCATTTAAACCAAGAACTTCCCCGTATGCTTTTCAAGGGAAAGGCGAAGACGGTTTGAAAATTTTAGCCGAAGTTCGCGATCAATTCGATTTAAATATCGTTACGGAAGCGATGGATGAACGCGGCATTGATCTGGTTGAAAAATACGGCGACTGCATCCAGATCGGTGCGCGGAATATGCAAAATTTTTCGCTTTTGAAATATGCCGGAAAAACGCGCAAACCCGTTTTGCTAAAACGCGGTCTTTCGGCAACTCTGGAAGAATTTCTGCTCGCGGCGGAATACGTGATGTCGGAAGGAAATTACGACGTTATCTTGTGCGAACGCGGCATCCGAACCTTTGGAACACACGCTAGAAATACAATGGATTTATCCGTCATTCCCGCGGTTCATCGAATGACGCATCTGCCGATAATTGTTGACCCGTCGCACGGAACGGGCAGAAATTATATGGTCAATCCGATGGCTCGCGCCGGTGTCGCGGTCGGTGCCGACGGTTTGATTATCGAAGTTCACCCGTGTCCCGAAGAAGCTCTCTGCGACGGCGCACAGGCTCTTACGCCGGAACAATATCTTGAATTATTTGAACAAGTTAATGCAATTCACAAAATTCTGGCGACCGGGCAGATGGAATTAATGGCGATTGGATAAAGTTTAAAAGTTTAAAGGTCAAAAAGTTTAAAAGTTTAGTCTTATTTTTTAGAGATATGTGTTTATAAATTGAGGCTTTCAAGATTTTACTAAAACTTAAATCAGCAAGAAACAAAACTTTTTCACTTTTTGACCTTTAAACTTTTTCACTTTTTTCTTATTTTCGACAAACAGTATCAATCGAATTCGCTCCGATTGCGGCAGCAAAACGATCTTCGTAGTTTTTGGCAAAATCTTCAATATTTCGATTGATTTTGCTGAAAACGCGGCAGTAGAATACTTCTTTACTGATTCTTTCATTGAGGAAAACAAGTGCATTGACCTCGCTCCAATATTCGCGGTTTTCCCAGATTTTCATCGGTGTTCCGCCCATTTTTTCGGCTAATTCAATCAAATTTTCATCGCTTGCGTTATGTCCGTTCGAGAGAAAAATATCTATATATTTCACCGATAATTTATGTTGCAGCAGAAATTTGTCTCGATTTTCCTTAAAAGTTTGATTGACGTGTCCGATTTCGTGAGCAAATTTGGTTGCGGCAAGAATATTTTCATTTATCGAATAACTTTTCCCGTCCGAGGAAAGCGAATTCATCACCGGATAATATGTCGCTTCCGGGAAACCTTTTTCCAGTTTATTTCCGAGCGTAATGGTTGCGCCGACAAAATCGCCCGCTTCATTCCAGAGATAGTCGTCCGTTTTCGCGCCCTGTTTTTTGTCTGATGAAACCTTGATCTTTAAAATAAATTGCTTATTATTAGCGTAATTTTCCCATTGCCCGCGCCCTAACTCGGTCGAGAGAAATTCGGTTTTCCATTTATTATATCTTTCCAGATATTTTTTCGGTATTATTTCTTTGATGCCGCCGTTCGTCGGAGTTTCTACGATGTTTGAACTGATTATGCCGTATTTATTGGAAACAAAAGGTTCATTTTCAATAAATTGATCGAATTGAAAATGGAAATTTTGATTAAAAATAAACGAAATTTCTCTTATTTTATTCTCAAAATCCGACCGTTTGGCAAAAGTACTTTGAGACAAAAAAATCAAAAAAACCAAAACAAATATCAATAAAAAGAAGCGCGCCGATTTCATCCGAAATTTCCTCCAAAGTATTGAAAAATATTAAAACTTTTGTTTTTTGTGATTTTAAAACTATACTAATCTTTACTATTTAGTCAATTTTACACGAAAATTAGTTCAATTTTGTGTAATAAAAAGGAATTCGCGCCCGACCGAAAAGATCGAGTGCGAATTCCTTTTTCGTTTTGCCTTTTGCCTATTTTGCCAAACGAAGTTTTAGAAAACTATAAAATTGTATGTAACAACTCAGCATCGCCGCGACGATCAACAGAGTCATCGGCATAAAACGGAATTCTTCCGGCAGAACAACGCCTAAGGTTTGTCTGAAAATTATGCCCAGAACAATCGCAAAACCGAGAATCAGGCTTCTCCCGAAAAGCCAGTTCTTAAAATCGGGCTTTTCGCCCGTATATGCGAAATACGGCAAAACCATTACCATAATCAGCGTAACTCCCAAAAACACACTTTCAAAGGCAAATCCGGCTGATCGTCCGAATTCGATTGCCAGAAAAAATAGTACAAAAGAAGTATCGACCGCAAAACTTTTTTCGACTGAAACTTCTTCTTCCTGTATTTGTCCAACCTGAGCCGCCGTTTTCATAGTTTTTTTCCTAAACAAATAAAATAATCAGGTAAGCAATCGTTTTGCCTTTTACCTTTTTACTTTTGCCTATTTATCTTCCGGTTTGCTGAATTGCGTGTAAGCGACGCGGAAAAGTTCGGATAACGCTTTGGCTGTTTCGGGCGTTAAATTTTTGTCGGCTCTTAAGTGCGCTTCGACAATTTCCGGCATTGCTTCGTGCGGATAATAAACGACCGCTTCGATATCTTCGCTTCTGCCCTGCTTTTTCATCACGCGGTCAACCGGCATATCGAGCCAGCTGGTTAAACGTGCGATGTTGTCGGCATCCGGCTTGCCGGTTCCGTTTTCGATGCGCGAGAGTGTCGAAGCCGAAACTTGTGTTACGTCCGCCACATCACGCAAACTTAAACTTAATTCTTCACGGCGGCGTTTGATCGCGCGTCCGAGTTCTTTCGTGTTGATTAGACTTTCGTTTTTGTAACCCATATTTTTTTCTCCAATTAGCTGTTTTCATTTTCGGTTTCAGAAATCTTTTCTTAATAATAGATCTCTCAACCGTCCTTTACGTGAAACAATGTATCACAAAAATATTTTAGATGCAACACCCCGTTTCACGCTTGCAACAAAATAATTGTTCTGATACAATGTTTCATAGATGAAACGAATATCGTTGAATCTATCAGTAAATAGTTGCAAACACAACAGTTTGCAATAGAAAAGGAAGGAACTAAAAATGACAGCAATAGCAGAAGAAAAAAATTTAACGGAGAAACGGGAAAAAAGAGCTAAATCAATCGCGGCGATGGGTTTGGTCAATCGCACGGGCGATAAATTTTCGGTTTCAACACCTTCTCTGCGCGGGAGACAAACAAATTACGATGTCTGGCGCGACGAAGCAGGTGTTATTCGTTGTAATTGTTTGGAGTATGAAGAAGCGGCTGTCGGCGATTCAAAATTTCGTTGCGAGCATATTTTAGCGGTGAAATTCGCTCTGGTCGCAAAAAATACCGAATCAGCCACAAAACAACCTATTAGGATGGAAACTGAAATCGAAGTCAAATCCGAAGAGGTCGTTAAAGAAGACAAAATCGCTACTGAGTCGCGTGAAAAGTCCAAGCGCGGCGAACAGAGGTCGGATTTTATTGAGGAGAATATTTCGATAAACGGACACATCGAAACGAATAAAACTCCTGAATCGAATCAACTTGCGAACACAAAAGGAGATAAAGAAATGAAACAAGAACAAGTTAAAAATCAGGAAACGGCTGCAACCGAACAGCCGACAAATGTTTTGAATTTTACCAGCACATTACACGAACTTCGTAAAAATGTTGACCCGAACCTGGTCAAACAGCGCGAAGGCTGGCGCGACCGCAACGGGAATGTCCAGATGGTTGATTATGTCGAATGGCACACGGTTGCCGACATTCTCGACGAAACCGCGCCGAACTGGACGCACACGATTCGCGCCGTTCAGCAGATCGGAGATATTTTTGCCGTAACGGTTGCGATTACGATTGACGGAATCACCCGCGAAGGACTCGGAACCGGCACGGCGCATTCGGAAATGGGTATCAAAAAAGCCGAACACGATGCACTTAAACGCGCCGCCGTAAAATTCGGCATCGCCCGAGATCTTTACAAAAAAGAATCCGACACTATCGAACGCGAAGGCGCAGTTCCATTTGAAAATCAAACGGGCGGCAGCGGAAACAACGAATTTCCGAATAACCCGATTGCGCGAAGCCTCTCCGATCTCGTAACGGCAAAACAACTCGGAATGATCCGCGCGATTGCCAGAGAAATGAATGTTGATCCGGACGAAGAATGTCAAACGGTGATGAACTGCAAAACCGACGAACTTTCAAAACGTGCGGCTTCCGCGCTGATTCAGCATCTTCAAGATATGCAGAAAGGTCAGATTGCGGAAGTTCAAACGCCGCTCAGACGCGCCGGCTAAGAGTTCTTTTATAAATTAAATCTGCCGGGTTTTGTGTGGATCAATCTAACCAAAATCCGCAGATTTTTTCATTTTTGAGTTGTGAAAAATGACCGTCCTGCTTTCTCCAAAAAGCCAGATATAACCTCGCTCACAACTCAAATCTCCTCACTCATTATTCCTCTGAAGTTTAGATCAAGCGGGCAGGTTGCAGAAATTGAAAAAGCGAATTAGTTTAAGAACTTTTTCGCTTTTTTTATTTTTCATTTAAAAATTTCATAAACTTTAATATTAAGGAGATCAAAAAAAATATGTCAGAAAGCGCAGCACACGAGCAAATGCAGATGCCGAAACACGGCGAATTTTGTTGGCACGAATTGGGAACGACCAATCTCGAAGAATGCCGGAAATTTTATTCCGAAATTTTCGGTTGGAAAATTCAAAAAAGCAGCAACGCCGATACCGGAATTGATTATCGGGAAATGAGTTTGAGTAACGATTGTTCATTCGGCGGAATGTTTGAAATGACCAAGGAAATGTTCGGCGAAAATATGCCGCCGTCGCATTGGATGAATTATATTGCCGTTGACGAGGTGGACGCATCTGCCGAAAAAGCGGTCAAACTCGGCGGAACGCTTTTGCGGGATTTAATGGATATTCCGAATGTCGGCAGAATGGCGATCATCAAAGACCCGACCGGAGCAGTTTTCACGATTATTACGTTAAATCAACCGGGAGAAACTAGATGAGCTTACCCGAAAATTTTGAAAAATTAACCGGAAATTGGCTCGGGAAAAACAGTTTGCACACGCCCTGGATGGAAGACGATCCGATCAAAATTTCAGATTCCGAAGCAGTTGTCGAAACAGCCGCGATCAATCGTTTTTTAAAGATCGAATACACATGGATTTTTGAAGAAAAACCGCAAGCCGGAATTTTACTGATCGGCGGCAAAGAAAATTCGGCAAAAGCCGTTTGGATTGATTCGTGGCACAACGGCAATGAATTTATGAATTGCGAAGGAACTTTTGAAGGAAATTCGATAAAAATCAAAGGTTTTTACAAAGTTCCCGATCATCCCGATTGGGGCTGGAAAACCGAGATCAATTTTGAAAACGAAAATTCCTTTAAAATTATAATGCATAACGTAACGCCCGAGGGCGAAGAATCCCTGGCGGTCGAAGTCGTTTACACAAGACAATAATTTAAAATCATATTGCCATGACACCGGCGATACAATAAAAAAGGAGCAAAATATATGTCTGAAAATATAATGCCTGATCACGGGCAAATCTGTTGGAACGAACTGACAACACAGGATTTGAGCAAGGCAAAAGAATTTTACGCGGAACTTTTAGGCTGGAAATTTGAGCAAAGCAAAGCGGTCGAACTGGAATATCCCGAAATAAAAGTTTCGGGCGAAAGCGTCGGAGGAATGATGCAGATGACGGAGGAATGGAAAATGCCGGAAACGGGCGAATTGATGCCGTCGCATTGGATGACCTATATTGCGGTTGACGATGTTGACGCGGCGGCGCAAAAGGTCGAACAATTCGGCGGCAAAATCTGCGTCCCGCCGACGGATATTCAGGTAGGGCGTTTTGCCGTCATCAACGATCCGGGCGGCGCGGTGGTTTCAATAATAAAATTGAGTCCGCATTAAAAAATCAGCAATAAATTAATCGGTTAAGCAAGCGGTCTTTGACCGCGTTTCTTTATACGATAAACGCGGTCAAAGACCGCTTGCTTAACGGACTTAACTATATTTTAGATCTAACCTCTATTTCTCTTTAGTTCCGGTAAACGAAAGATCGCCGAGTCCCAAGCCTTCCGGCGTGAGCGTTCCGCTCATTTTCGCATCGCCTTCAAGTTTGCCTTTCATAATCACGGTCAAAGGCTGTCCTTGAAAACTGATTAAAAGAGTTGCATCAACATTTTCGCCGCTGACTTTACCCGTCGAAACACTTCCGTCCCCGACATCAGACGATAAAGTTCCGCTTAAAGAATCGCCGTTTTGCTCAAAATTAACGGTTACGATAACAGGTTGACCGCCGGCAAAGGTTTCGACCTTCCACGTTCCGGCAATGTTTTTTGCGCTTGCCGCAGAAGTAGTTTCCGTTGCCGGGACAGCTCTTACGGCACGTTTGCCTTCAAACGGAAGCGGCGGAAAACCGGGAATTCCTGTATTGATCGTTCCTTTCATCGTGTCGCCTTCGACTGTTCCGTTAATTGTCAATTCGACCTTTTGCCCTTGCATTTCGCTTGAAGCTGTTCCGGTCAAACGGTTGCTGCTGACCTTTGCGCTTTCAATTTTGCCCTGTCCGAGCATCGAACTCATTGTTCCGGTTACGTTTGCGCCTTCCTGTTTTAATTCGAGCGAAACGGGCAATTTCTGCCCCTGCGCTTCGATCGTCAAATCCCATTTTCCGGCAACATTTGCCGCTTCGCCGCTCGCCGGTTTGCCGTAATTGGCAATATCCTGCTTTGCGCCTTCGGTGTTGAAAATCTCGATTTGTTTGGCATAAGTTTTAACCTGCGGCAAAACCGCTTCGGCATCGCCGACGATGACCATCGCCACGCGGTCGGGCGTGATGTATTTTTTCGCCACGCGCGCCACGTCATCAGCAGTTACCGCGCTGACTTTTTCGCGGTAGGTTTGCAGATAATCCGCCGGAAGATTGTAAAGCTGCTGCGACGTGATCAAATTCGTCAAACCTTCCTGTGTTTCAGCACGAAGCGGGAAAACTCCGGTTAAGAAATTTTTCGCGTCCAATAATTCCTGAGCCGGAACTTTTTCGTCGCGAATGCGGTTTAATTCAAAGAAAAATTCCTTTAAGGAATCGCCCGTAACCGGCGTGCGAACTTCGGCGGACGCTTCGAATGAACCGGCTTGTCTTCGCGTATCAAACGAAGAATACGCGCCGTATGTATAACCTTTTTCCTCGCGCAGATTCATAAAAAGCCGCGCCGATGCTCCTGCGCCGAGAACCTGATTCATTACCAAAACCGGAAAATAATCGGGACTTGCGCGGTCAATCGCAATATTTGCCAGAACGATATTCGATTGCGCCGAACCGGGACGATCAACAATCGTCAAAGTCGCCGCATTTCTCACCGGCGGCGCGGGAAATTTGAGCGCGTCAACTGTTCCTTTCTGCCAATTGCCGAATATTTCCCTGATTTCTTTGAGCAAAGCATCACGTTTGACATCGCCGACGACGATCAAGGTCGCATTGCCCGGAACGAACATTTTTTTATGATGCGCCGCTAATTTTTCCGGCGTTAATTTTTCAATATCGGCGGCAGTCGGCGAAATGACGCTGTACGGATGTGAATCGTATAATATCCGCATTATTTGTTCTTCCGCCAGAAAACCGGGCTGTGAACGCTGAAATTTCAAACCTTCGATTGTATTTTGTTGATAAAGTTTGAGTTCGCTTTCGGGAAAAGTCGGATTCAAAACAATATCCGCCATTAATTTCAAAACGTCGGATGAGTAGAGCGACAGAGCCGAACCAGCAATGATCGTATTGTCGGAAGTCGAACTTGCCGAAATACTCGCGCCGAGTTTTTCGATCTCATCGGCAAATTGCTTGCTCGTGCGGTTTTTCGTGCCTTCATCAAGCATCGAAGTTACCGCCGAAGTCAGACCGATGCTGTCTTTCGGATCATTGATGTCTCCGGTCGGAAACGCCAACCGATAGCTTACTAAAGGAAGACGTTTGTCTTCAAAAATCACGATCTTCAAACCATTCGGCAAAGTCGTTTCAAACGGTTTTGTGATATTAAAGGGAACGGGCGCAAGCGGCGCAGGCGCGGTTTTGCGAAAATCTTCATTCATATTTTGTGCCAGTAGATTTGTGCCAAACGCCGAAATAACTGCTAAAAAGCTCAACAATTTTATTATTTTTTTCATTTTATAAAACTCCTTATTGCGTTCGGTCTATTTTTGTCCAGCCGGAACGACATCGAGTAAAGCGCGGTTTTCATTGTTTAAATAGGTATTTACCGCGTTTTTGATCTGTTCGGGCGTAATTTTTAAAAGCGTGTCGAGTTCGGTATTGATTAATGTCGGATCGCCGTCATAAAGCGCGAATTGCGCAATATTCTGCGCTCTTGCCATCGAAGATTGACGCGAACGAACTTCATCGTTAATCAACTGGTTTTTGAGTTTCGTCATTTCTTCGGCGGTCGGACCGTTTTCGGCTAAATCCTTGA
>CAYUGW010000035.1:0-14895 GCA_964444245.1 uncultured Blastocatellaceae bacterium
ACCGGATTTTCGGCGTTTCCCGCCTCGCCCTGATCAATCGTATTCATTACGGTCAAGCCTTTTTCGGGCGATATAAAACTCAAAAAAATATCCGTATTTTTTGTTTCAATCGAATTGATAAATTTCTTCATCGCCGCTTCGAGCGCGCCCTTGTCGTTTTTTGTTGAAGATTGGGCAAAGCCGCAAACGGTTAAAATCAAAAGCGCGAAGCTCGCGGTAATTAGTTTTTTCATTTTTTCTACTCCTGATTTTGTAAATAATTCAAGCCTTTATTTCTCAAAACTTTTTGATTAAATTGCAATGCCCGCCTCTATTTTGAAGCCGCCAGCGGTTCGCCGGCATTGAATCTTTCGGCTAGTTTTTTAACTTCATCCAAATCTTCGCCGCCGCCAAGAACTTTTTCATCTTCGGCAGAAACGGCTAAAAATATCTCATCAACCGCTCGACTTTTCTCCCACGCATAAACTTCGCATTGATAAATTTCGATCTTTCCCTGCGTGATTGTTTGGGAATAATCGGGCTTTAAAAACCATTTTTTGCTGCTTCCTTGTTCAAAAACTCGATAGCCCTGCAAACCGCTCTTGCCGACTAAATTGCTGTTGTATCCGGCGGGTGTCCAATGTTTTTTGAACAATTCCTCATCATTTTTCCTGATCCCGTTTTCCATATCGACAAAAACTCTGTTCATTGCTTTTTGTCCTCCCGTATCAAAAAGTCCGCAGCCTGTTGAAATCAAACCGGTTAAAATAAAAATCGTTAGTAAAAATTTCATTTTTGCCTCTTAGACAGTGTTGAAAAAAATGATGAATTTTTCTTTTATGACTAAAGAATAATCAAACCTTTCCGGCTTGTAACCACATAAATATGTAGTAAAGTCGCCAGCGAACCGAATTTATATTTGCCCGAACAGCCGCGAAAAATCACGTTTGATAAATTATCAATCAAAGTAAATGAAAGTGTGTCTTTACTAGCCCGACAGTTAGCGAGCCGCTCTTAAGACCGCGTTTCCCGTAAAAATAACGGTGAAACGTGGTCTTAAGAGCGGCTCGCTTAACGGATTAAATTATTTTTGAGATTGTCTCTAATCAACCGTAAATTTCAGGTTTACGCCGAAAATATTCACGGTTCTTAAGGTTGATGCGCTTGAATTCGTCCGCAAGGTATAGAAAAATTCGGCGGCGGCATTTTTGTTGAATTTTTTATTGACTCCGGCGGTAAATTCGTTTCTTGTCCAATCTTTTTCGCTGAAATCATAAAAAACCTCATCACCCATAAACGGCGCGAAAAGTTCTTCGCCTTCGCTGTTTCGGACGGGAATTACCAGTTGGAGTCGGTTTCGGTAACGCGTCGAATCATTCTTCGAATGTCGAATCCGGCGTTCGACGCGGTTTCGGTTTTTCAAGGTAAATGTTTTCCATTTTTTTTCCGCCGAAAAATCAAGACGCAACCGATGCTCAAATTCATTTCTGTTTCGCACGGGCTGCGCGGCGGCGTAAATATAACTCGGCGAAAGTGAAAAATATTTATTGATTTTGTAATCCAAGCCGAAACCGATTCGTTCGTCGGTAAAACGCCTGACATTTTGACCGAGTCGCAAAGTGCCGATTATAGAACCGGATAATTTTGTGGTTTTGTTGCCTTCCGCGGCTTCGGTTTTGATTAAAGGAAAAGAAACAACTGTTTCATTCCAAAATTGAACATCATCATTATCTACAGTCGTTTGTGAATATGTATTGGCAGAAATAAAACAAATAAGTGCAGTTAAAATTAAGTGGTATTTGTTCATAAGAAATTAATTTACATTACAATCTTGTTACAAAAAAGTTACAAGATAAATAAATTAATTTCTTTTGTAAACTATAAACCGAGAATAAAAGCGCAGATTATAAAAGTAACGCCGAAGGCAACCGGCAGAAATTGATTTCGTTCGATAAGATCGCCTTTTTTGAGTAATCTGTGAAAAATCGTAAAAATCGGCAAGGCGATGCTTCCGACCAATGCGCCGAAATATGCGCCGAATAAAGCACCGATAATAAAAATGACGACACCGCCAGCGCCGCCCGACATTATTCCCCACAGTATTCCGATAAACGGAAGAAGAAGAAGCATTCCAAACCACGAAAGTTTTTCGGTTTCACGAATCATTTTACCGATCAGTTTGCCGGAGAAAAAACCGACAATCGCCGAAATTAAATTGACGACCGCCAGTACGCCGACGATCCACAATTCATCACCGCGAAAAGAACCGTTTTCGATAAAAAACTTGGCAAAAATTGCCGCCGGCGGAAAAGTTCCGAGAAGCAGACCGAAATAGGAAAAGGCTTTTTCGCTTGTCAGAGGGGTTTTTATCAATTCGGATTCGAATCTTTCGCGTTCCGACGCAAACAGAGATTTTTCGTTGGCGGTTTGGGCATTGAGTTTCAGAAGCGCGTTTAATCTTTTCTGCGTAAGTTCGTCGTCGTCGCCGTCGCTGTTAAAGTTTGCAATTGAATTGATATTTGCTTGGCGGGTAATGGTTTGTGTATTTCGGTTGTCCATAATTCCTTCTCCGTATTTTTGACGCTCAAATTTTTATCAGTTTGCTGAAAATCTCTAAATATTTCGGAAATCGCGTGCTGCGCTTCCGTGTCACTTAAAAGTGCCGCAAATTGATATGACAAAACGCCGAGACTGTTTTTATCAGATGTCACTGAAAAAATATCGCTTAAAACATCCAAAAAATCTTGGCGGGCATTTTTTTGATGAAAGAAAAGACGTTTGCGGTTGCGTCTGTAAAAACAGATCGAAGAAAGTTTAATATTTTCATTTCCGGAAATTTTGAAAATCTCGCTTTCAATATTTTCGATTTCTGTGGTATGCTTTGCGTTTTGTTTCGCGATAGTCAAACCGATGTATCTTTCTGTAATTTCTCTGAATTCATATAGTGAGAGTTTTACATTGCTTTTCAGCAGAATTTTTTCAAATTCTTTTTGAATAGGGAAAATTTTATCTTCCGATTCAGAATCTAAAACCGGCTTTTCATCGAATACATTTTTTAAACCTTTGGGATTTTTTTTGTTTTTAACCAAAATATTTAAGGCAAAAGGTATCCAAAAAAGGAAGATCAGAAAAGTTTTCAACCAAAGACGTTTAGGCGGCAAATCGTTTCGTTTATCGAAAAAATAATAAACTCCGAAAGGTGCGCCGCAAGCCAGATAAATAATTAAAAAGTCGTACGGATTCATCGGAATCAAAAAAGTGCAAGGTTTGTGCCATTTTGTCTAAAAGAGTTTTATATCCATACATTCATTAATAAACGGCAGATAAAATCGGCAGTTAAACCAAATATTTTGGAACAAATCAAACGAGCGAGGCGTTTAAATAAATTGCAAAGCGCAAAAACTTAATAAATTACTTTGCAGTTTGCAAAATAAAAAAAATTGCAAAAAAAGCGCAAAAATATATTTCTTGCTTCGTCGTAAAAAATATGGCATTCAAATTGCTTGAAAAATAAGCAAGGGAATAAAGATACAGTATCTTTGCATTAATAAAATATAATTCATACAAAAAGGGAAATAATAAAATGACAGCAAAAGCTAAAATAAAAGTAATCAAGAAAAAGGAACTTAAAGTTGCGGAAACGCCCGTAATTGTTAAGAAGGTTTCAAAACAAGCCGCCGCCCGCGAGATGGTTTCGACGGTTTCAAACTGGGTCAGCGATTTTCAGAATCGTAAAAGAGAAGAAACAAAACAAGCGATTGAACAATTCTTTTCAAATCAACCCCAAACCAACGGAGTGTAGCTTTTTAGTACAAAGAATGTATCAAAACGTATATTTTTGAAACAATCTCTACATTCCCTGTAATTAAAGTCTTAAAATCGGAAAACTTTTCAAAGTTAGCCGATTTTTTATTTTTAAATATTATTATTTTCAAATAAATTCCTGCATCGGTTTCCTAGACTTTTGACAGGTCTTTTGTGCTAAACTGCATAGAAAAGTTTGGCTAAACAAACAAAAAATTATGGAAGATAAGGTCGTTATAGTTACCGGCGGAAGCAGCGGCATCGGTCGGGCAACATCTTTATTATTCGCAAAAAACGGGGCAAAAGTCGTTGCCGTCGGTCGAAATGAAAAAGCACTGAGCAGTTTGCGCGACGATGCAAACAGCCTCGGCGGAAAGATAAAATTTCAGCTGGCGGATATTTGCGAAACCACACAGGTTGAAAGAATCGTTAATGATACGGTCGAAAATTTCGGTCAAATTGATATATTGATTAATGCCGCAGGTATCATTTTGAACGGTTCGATTGAAAATACCGCGCTTGCCGATTGGGATAAAATGATGAACATCAATCTTCGTTCACTGTTTTATTTAATGAATCGCTGCGTACCTCATTTGGAAAAAACTCAGGGCAATATCGTCAATGTTTCGAGCGTCGCCGGAACGCGTGCCTTTCCGAATGTTCTGGCATATTGTGTATCAAAAGCAGCCGTTGACCAATTAACAAGATGTTCGGCTTTAGAACTCGCGCCGAAAAATATTCGCGTAAATGCCGTAAATCCGGGCGTAGTTATCACAAAACTGCACAAACGCAGCGGAATGAAAGAGGCGGATTATGAAAATTTTCTCGAACATTCGAAAACGACGCATCCGATCGGTCGCGTCGGCGAACCGGAAGAAATTGCCGAATTGATTTATTTTCTCGCATCGGAAAAAGCCGGCTGGATCACGGGCGCAACTTACGAAATTGACGGCGGACGCGCTCAAACTTGTGCCAGATAATTAAAAGGTATTACGGATTTTTTTTCTTTGCTGAAAGTATTGTAAAATCATATTTTAGTATCAATTTAGTTGTGGCAAATAATCCCAAACTTAAATAATGAAATTCCAGCTTCTGCCAAGCACATTCGATGAAAATGGCTGCGCTTCGGCGCGGCAGCATTTAGCGTGTTTTGTGATTGACGATTGTCTGGCGATCGATGCCGGAAGTCTGGCAATGGCAACTTCCAAAGAACAAAAAAAACAAATTCGGGATATTGTTTTGACTCACGCGCATCTCGATCATATTGCCGGATTGCCGCTTTTTATTGACGATTTGTTTGCCGTGTTGACCGAACCGATTCGGATTTATGCTTCGGAAGATGTGATTGATTCGCTGGAAAAACATATTTTTAATTGGGAAATTTATCCGCGATTTTCGGAATTGACCAATAAAAACGGGGCGGTTTTGGAATATTGTGAGTTTGAAGTCGGTAAAACTTTTCAAATTAAACATTTGAAAATGAGAGCAATCAAAGTAAATCATAGAGTTCCGACCGTCGGATTTATTATTTCGGACGGAAAATCAAGAATTGCGTTAAGCAGCGACACTTCAAAAATGAAGGGTTTTTGGAAGAAAATAAATAAGGAAGATAAAATTGATGCGGTTTTGGTCGAATGCGCTTTTCCGAACAGGCTCAAGAGTTTGGCAAAAGTTTCGCATCATCTGACACCTAATTCTTTGAGAAAGGAAATTGAAAAACTCGAAAAAGATTGTCCGATTTACGTGATAAATCTCAAACCGATGTATCGTGATGAAATTATTCTGGAATTAAAAGAATTGGATATTGAAAATTTACAGGTTTTAGAAGTCGGAAAAATTTATGAATGGTAAATTCCTCCGCGAATTTATAAAGAATTCGGCTTTTCTCTTTTAAAATTTATCGGTTCAAAGGCACTTTCTTTATGCTCTCCGATGAAATCTTTTAAGATTACGCGCCCGTTTCTCAAAACTTTTTCAATTTGGAAAGTTCGCTCTTCGCGGCTTTTTCCCGGCATAATTTCGGCGCGAAAAGTAACCGACATCTGCGGTCTAGCCCAAACGCTGGGGCGTATTATTTTTTGAAAAAAGCTTTTGAAAATACTCATATTATTTATCTGTATCGTCTGTTTTCTTATGTTTAGTTTTACGGCGCGAGGGATGAACTTTTTCGTCAGGTTTTGATTTTCCGATAGTTTTGCTCGGAGGCGCAGTCGGTTTGCGAATCGAATCGAAAACAGGACGCTCTTTAGTTTTTTTCTTTTTGCCGCTCACGAAAAAATTATAACAATAAACTGTTGAATTTAGGAAAAATAAATTTATAATTGACAAGTTAGTTATAAAATTTAACTATTTATTAAAACTGTGGCATTTAGCTTTGGCTGAATATGCAAGATATGTTGAAAAATTGGAGTTTAACGTTGACTAACAAACAATTCCGTACTAATCAACCACAAAGTTTTTCGAGAAAAAAAATCGGACGGGTTTCCCAAAGTTACCGCAGTCCGTTCTGGCTTCCGGCATCCAGCTTTTACGTCTTGTCATTTGCCATTGCAATTGCTATATTTTTTCTTGTTTGGGCGTTTTTGCACGAAGGCGGAGAAGAAGCACCCTGGATTGTTTCGGGTATGGGGGCGAGTTTGGTATTGGGCGGAGCGGTTTTTTTGCGCGAAATTATTTTCAGAAAAGCGCGGGATCGATATCTTCGTGCGGAAAGGCAGCTCGATTATAATTTAAATAATATTGCATTGCATTCGAGTGTTAATCGGGATGTTTATAAACTCGGTTTGAAAAAAAATGCCGCGCTGATCGAACATATCAAAAGAAAATCCGATGCGGCGCGGATTTTAGGACATTTGTCCGAAGGTCATTGGGAAGTATTCGAATTATGCAACGAATATCTTGCGATCAATGAAAAACAGATGGAAACCGTCGGAATCGGTTCGCCGCGGCTGGCGGCTCTGCGGCGCGGAAAAGAGATTGTCGAAGCGTTGCATAGAATTCACTTGCTGAATTGGGTTGAAATCGAATCGCGCTTTTTAACGCAAGAGGCGAATAATCAGGTTGAATTGTCGGAAAAAATTGAATTGTCGCAGAGAGCTTTGATGGCGATGGATTCGGCGTTAGAGTTTTATCCCGACGAAGAGAGATTGATAGCGTCGAAAGACGCGCTGAATGATTTTATTTCTTCGATAAAAATTTCGCACTGGATCGAACAGGCGGAGCGTGAAACATTTAAGGAAAATTATCGGGAAGCCATCAGCCTGTACCGCGACGCGCTCTTTTATCTGGCGCGGGAAAATGTTCAATATGAAGAAAAAAAACTTATTGCCGATAAAATAAATATCGAAATCGAACATATCAGAAAGTTGGAAAGCAAAATCTCGAAGAAGCATAAAATTTCGCAAAAATATAAGGTTATCAGCGAAAATGAAGATGATTAGTCAGAAATGTCCCAGATGTTACAGCCAACGAATCAGACGCGGATACCTTCCAACTCCCATTTGGTCTAAGGTTCTTTTTCGATATAATTTGCTGTGTGATTCTTGCAATTGGGAGTTTAGAGGGTTTGCCGTTCCGGGTACGGTTTCTTCCAAACCGACAAAAAAGCGAAAAAAAGTCGATAAGATCGAAGAATAAACCCAAAAAATAAGTCGCAGATAAAATTAGATTAAATCAGGTTCAGGAAAATTGTGTTAATGAAAAACGGAAAGCTGTATTATTTCTCAAAAATTTTCCTGTGCTTTGTATTCTTGCAAAGCTATCTTTTAGCTCAGGATACAAATTCAACTTCAACACCTAATCCGGCAACGAGCGAAACAATCAAACCTCAGATTTCCGAAGAAAATCTGATTCATTTCGGCGATTTAATCGAAGTAGATGTTGTCGGCAGTTTTGAATATGACTGGCGCGGAACTCTTTCGGCGGAAGGTTTTTTGGACGGCATCGGATTTTTGGAAGAACCCGTCTATGGACTTTGCAAAAGTGAAGAGGAAGTTGCCGGAAAGATATTTGAATCTTACAAAAAATTTTTAAGAAATCCGAAAATTGTCGTACGGATTCTCGACCGCTCTAATCGCCCCAATTCGATTTTGTCCGGCGCAGTAAAAACTCCCCAGCGGTTTCAGATCAAACGCCCGATTTATTTGAATGAATTATTGATCATTTCAGGCGGTTTGACCGATACAGCCAGCGGAGAAATCCAGATTTTTCGCCCGCAGAATTTGAATTGTTTGGCGGCGGTCGGGAAAAAAATCAATTCGCCGACCATTAATGCCGAAACCCGCGAAAGATTTGTTGCCGCCAGAGAAGACAACGGCTCGCAGTTTATCAACATCAAAATCAGTGATTTATTAACGGGCAAAGCCGAAGCGAATCCGCAGATTTTGAGCGGCGACATCGTAAATGTTCTGGAAGCCCAGCCGATTTATGTGATCGGCGGTGTCGAAAATCCGAAACAAATTTCAACTCGTTCACAAATGTCCCTGACCCGCGCAATTGCCAGTGCGGGCGGTTTGTCGAAAGATGCGGATGAAACTAAAATTATAATTTTCCGACGCGAAGCCAATGAAACCAAAATAATCGAAGCTGATCTGTCAAAAATAAAAACGGAACAGTCGGAAGATTTGATTTTGCAGGCTTATGATATCGTAGAAGTTGCGCGGCGCGGCAAAGAAGAAAGAAAAATTCCGCCGATTCTGGAAAATTTCGAGTCGATAAATCAGGAAAAATTAAAATTACCTCTACGAATAATTGATTGATAAGCGATTATGTGAAAAAATCAAAGTTTTTATTGTTCAATAAAATAAATATCTGTTATCAATTTAAAATATCTCAAAAAAAAATTGAGAATTAAAAGGAAAATATGTCAGAAAAACAAAGTAAATTCAGCCGCCGAACTGTCGCCTTGATGTGGATTGCCGCGGTCGGTGTCGTCATTGGTATTCTTATCTATCTGGAATTAATTGCCGTTCTATACGTTTTAGCAACACTTGCGCTGGTAGTTTTGCTTTTAATCGTCGCCTTTGCCGATTTGGAAATCGTCGGACGGGAAAATATCGAAGGTTTTGCAGTAAAAGAGGAGTAATCCGGTTTTGAAACAAAAGAGTTTTAAGTTTTTCTTGATTTTGTTGGCGTTGCTGAATTTAACATATACTGCGACGGCTTATAATCCGCAGTATGCAGACGAGGCGAAAACCATTCGTCTGCGCTGGAAAAGCGGCGTTATTCCTATCTCGATTTCAAACTCTTTTACCAACAAACAAAGTTTAAGCATCAGACCGGAAAGCGATGTCGCCGGAGCGATCAGCCGGAGTCTGGAAACCTGGGAAAGTATTGCAAATATAAAATTTGTCGTAGTTTCTTCAGACAAACAATCTATTAGTCCTTCGGGCAAAAGCGGCGATGGAGTAAGTTTGATAACCATCGCGCAAACGCCGGAAAATCTTTTACTATTCGGCGGCGATCCGGACGAAATATCCGCCCGCACGAGAGTTTTTTATGACGGTAAAGGTTTTATCACCGAAGCCGATATTGTTTTAAATCCATACCAACAATTTTCAACCGATGGTTCTACAGGCACTTATGATTTGGAAGCGACGCTGACGCACGAAATCGGGCATCTGCTCGGTTTGGAACATTCATCCGTGATCGGCGCGACAATGCAGACAAGTCAAGGCAAAAACGGCATTTATAATTTGCCGAGCTTTACCTCGAGAACTTTAGCTGAAGACGATATTGCCGGAATTCGGTCAATTTACGGAGCAAATGCGTCGGACGAAAATTGCTGCGGTTCAGCTGCCGGAAAACTTTCTCTGCCGGACGGTAAAGCGGCGGTCGGCTTTCAAGTTTGGCTCGAAGATATTTACGACGGTCGCGTAATTGCAGGTGTTTTAACCGATTCCGACGGCGAGTTTCTCGTCGAAGGCTTGCCGGTCGGAGAGTATCAAGTTTACGCCAAAGATTTTTCAAAAAAAGATCCGAAAAATAATTTTTCGGCGGCAGAACTCGAAGAAATTGAAATTGTAAAAGGCAAAAAAGCAAAGCTCACGGACAAGGTTTTAAAAAATACAAAAAACTTTGAGTTGCAATATGTCGGTTTTAACGGACAACTTTCGGAACTTCCGGTGCCGGTCAATGCCGGAAAATCATACATAATTTATCTCGGCGGAAAAAATCTCGAATCGGAAAATTTAGAAATAGGGTTCAATTCTCCATACATTAAAGTTACGCCGAACAGCATTGTTACACACGATTACGGCAAAGATATTTCCGTGATTAGTTTTGAAATAAAATTAAGCAATCTGACACCGCTCGGTGAATATAGTTTTTTTGTGAAAAAACAAAATACGGAAAATGATGTTTCAATCGGCAGCCTGACCGTTGAAAATTTCGTAAATAATTGGAATAGCTACTTTATCGGTGAGTAAAAAAAAATAAATTTTACAAATTAAGAGTTGCTTTTTTTTTTTTCCTGTGCATAATCTATAGATGTTCACCTCCCCGGTGAACATTTGGTCACGAGGGGTGAGGACTTGTGACCTAGAGGCGACGGTGTGGGAGACGTCGCCTTTTTACATTTTAAACCTGAATAATTCAATAATAAATTCGTAAGTGTTGTGACGGCTTGATTTTCAATTAAATAAGCGTAAAATCTGCACATTGGAATTGATTAAAGAGGAGCGTTCTAAATTCCGATTTTGTGTCGGTTAAACAACCCAATATTATAATTCTTTAAAGACCGCAGATGATTGCTTCATCTGGCGGTCTTTAATCATTTAAGGGTTCGGTAAATCAATGAAGAAAGAAAGCCGCTTTGGAAATTGGATGCTGAAGGGCGTTAGAGAGGTTGAAGGTCAAGCCGAGCCGGAAAACAGACACGAACAACAGCCCTGGTGGAAGGTTATGTGTCTGACAGGCGTAGATTATTTCTCGACGCTCGGTTATCAGCCCGGAATCGCTTTTTTGGCGGCAGGTGCTTTATCGCCTTTTGCGACATTTGTCCTGGTGATTTTAACGCTTTTCGGCGCATTACCGATGTATAAGCGCGTCGCGGAAGAAAGTCCGCACGGCGACGGTTCGATCTCGATGCTCGAACATCTTCTTTCGCGCTGGAAGGGCAAAATGTTTGTTCTGGCTCTGCTCGGATTCGTGGCAACGAGTTTTATTATCACAATAACGCTTTCGGCGGCGGATGCGACGGCGCATATTGTCGAAAATCCTTTCGTCGAACAAAATCTTCAATTTCTTCATCACGAAATTATCGTAACTCTGGTTTTGATCGGTTTTCTCGGAGCGGTTTTTTTGAAAGGTTTTAAGGAAGCGATCGGCATCGCGGTTGTTATTGTCATAATTTATTTATTTTTTAATATAATTGTCATCGCCGTCGGCTTATATGTAATTTTCTTTATTCAGCCCGAAGTTTTAAATCGTTGGAGCGAAGCGGTTTGGAATTACCCGGATGTGAACGGCAGTATTCTGATGGTGATTTTATTTTCGTTTTTATATTTTCCGAGACTTGCACTCGGACTTTCGGGTTTTGAAACAGGGGTTGTCGTGATGCCTCTGGTAAAAAGCGACATCCATTTGACCAAAGAAGACAAAACTTCAATTCACACCTCAAAATTTAACGAAACAACGCTGACACCGAACGCCGAAAAATATATCGAAGGTCGGATTATAAACGGAAAGAAACTCTTAAGCGGTGCGGCTTTGATTATGAGCGTGATGCTGATGGGCAGCAGTATCGTGACGACGATGCTGATTCCGCCCGAACAATTCAAGGTCGGCGGTCAGGCAAACGGACGTGCGCTTTCCTATCTCGCGCATCAATTCCTGGGCGACGGAATTGGAACGCTCTACGACATCAGCACGATCACGATATTGTGGTTTGCCGGTGCTTCGGCGATGGCAGGCTTATTGAACATCGTTCCGCGCTATTTGCCGCGTTACGGAATGGCTCCCGATTGGGCGCGGGCAACCCGACCGCTTGTTCTTGTTTTTACGGGAATTGCGGCGATCGTCACAATTTTGTTTGAAGCCGATGTCGATGCTCAGGGCGGCGCGTATGCGACTGGAGTTTTGTTTTTGATGGCTTCGGCGGCGGTTGCCGTAACAATTTCAGCCTGGCAGAAAGGCGAAAAGAAATGGATCGGGTTTTTAATAATTACGCTGGTTTTTTTCTACACGACTCTGGTCAATATCGTCGAACAGCCGAGCGGGCTGCAAATTGCGTCATTATTTATTTTAGGAATCGTTGTAACTTCTTTTATTTCGAGAGCGATGCGGACAACCGAAGTTCGTGTTGACGGGATTGAATTGGATGAAACGGCGCAGAAATTCATAAAAGATTTGGGCGACGGTTCGATTCGGATCGTCACCAACCGGCGGGAAACCGGAGATGTTGCCGAATACCGTTTCAAAGAACACGAAAAACGCACCGACAATCATATTCCTTCGAGCGATCCGATTCTGTTTTATGAGATTGATCTGGGCGATGCTTCGGAATTTAAAGGAAAATTAAAGATTCGCGGCGTAGATATTGACGGATATAAAATTTTGCGAACCGAAGCTCCGGCGGTGCCGAATGCAATTGCCGCGCTTCTTTTATATTTACGCGATGAAACAGGGAAAATTCCGCACGTTTATTTCGGCTGGAGCGAAGGCAATCCGATTGCCTATTTGATCAGATATTTGTTATTTGGCGAAGGCGATACCGCGCCTGTTACACGCGAAATTTTAAGGCAGGCTGAAACCGATCCCGAACTTCGACCGAGCGTTCACGTCGGCGGGTAATTCGATGTTTTCACCACTATTTATCGGAATTAGTGCCATTTAGAAGTGAAGGATTCATTTCCAGATAACAAGAACGGCAAAAAACGGGACGACCTTGCGAAGGATAAAAAGGAACGGTCGTATGCGCCCGGCATTTAGCGCAAAATACGGCAACTTCGATGCGTTGTTTTATTCCGGCAGTTTGCGCGGCATTTATGGCGGAGAGTCTTTCATTTTTAGCCTGTTTGCAGCTTTTACAGCGTTTCGGCGGATTTTTTAATCCTTTATCGCGGAAAAAAATTTGTTCTCCGGCAGTCCAGACAAAATTTTGGTCGCAATCAACGCATAAAATTTCTTTGTCATCAAATTCGGATTCTTCATTTTCTCCGAAGGTTTCTTTATTAAATTCAGCTAAGTTTTCTGTTTCAACCATTGACAGTGCTTGCTCCTTCCCACTTATTTGTTCAAACATAAATTGAAATCATTTCTTGTAATTCAAATTAGTTTTCAAGGTTAATCAAATTAGAGTTTTTCGATATTTTCTGACTATCATTTGGGGTGATTCGGTAAATAAAATTTTTTGTAGTAAATTTTATACTGGGGAGTCAATAGTCTTTCAAATTACAATAAGACTTGATACAAATAACAACAAAATCTGATACAAATCCATTTTTTGAAATTATAACTAACTGCTCTTTGTGTCAAGTTTTGTAAAAAAATTATACTCCATAATTCTGAATTATGAAAATTCTGGTAATAGGTTCGGGCGGACGTGAACACGCACTTTGCTTTGCTTTTAAGAAAAGCAAAGCGGTAAAGAAAATTTTTTGCGCCAACGGCAATGCGGGAATCGGCGAAATTGCCGAGCTTATCAACATTAAACCCGACGAAATAAATACGCTGGCGGATTTTGCCGAAGAATATAAAATTGATCTGACATTTGTCGGCGGCGAAACTTCGCTGGCGCTCGGCATTGTAGATGAATTTGAAAAACGCGGTTTGAAAATCATCGGTGCAAGCCGGAAAGCGGCGCAGCTCGAAGCCAGCAAATCTTTTGCCAAAGATTTTATGGCGCGGCACGATATTCCGACGGCAAAATACAAAACTGCACTTTCGATTCCGGAAGCGAAAGATATTTTGCAAAGCGGATTTTTCGGCGGTGAAAATTCTCCGGTCGTCGTCAAAGCGGACGGACTCGCCGCCGGAAAAGGCGTGGTTGTTGCCGCAAACCGCCGCGATGCGGAAAGTGCCGTCGAGGAATTGGAAAATACCGTCGGGGCGGAAGCGGTGCAGAAAATCGTTCTGGAAGAATGTCTGATCGGCAGGGAAGTTTCATTATTAATGTTTGCCGACGGAAAACATTTCGCTTTGATGCCGCCGGCGAGGGATCATAAACGCATCGGCGAAAACGACACCGGCGCAAATACGGGCGGAATGGGCGTAATAACCGATGCTGGATTGCTTTCGCCGGAACAAACCACTGAAATTATCGAAAACATCATCAGACCGACACTGGAAGGCGCGGAAAAAGAAGGCTTTCCGTTTTGCGGAATTTTGTTTCTCGGATTGATGATGACGGGCGAGGGCGCGAAGGTTCTGGAATATAATGTGCGCTTCGGCGATCCCGAAACGCAGGCGATTTTGATTCGCCTCGAAACGGATTTCGTCGAAGTCTGTCAGGCGATTCTGGGTCAAACGCTCGATAAATTATTTTTTGAATGGAAAGAGGGAAGTTCGGCGTGCGTCGTTCTGGCTTCAAAAGGCTATCCGCAAAAAGCGCAAACGGGCGATGAAATAAAAGGTTTGGAAAACATCGTAAAGCAGGATGAAATCAACATTTTTCATGCCGGAACTGCTAAAAATGAAAAAGGAAGTTTCATCACCGCCGGCGGCAGAGTCTTAGGCGTAACCGCCACCGCCAGAAACTTGAACGGCGCAATCCATCGCGCATATAAAGCCGTAAATGAAATCGGTTGGGACGGAATGCAATATCGGCGCGATATCGGGAAATGATTTTACAAAAACTTTTAACGCAAAGCCGCAAATACGCGAAGACGCAGAAATTTGTAATCAATTATTTTTGATTTTCTTTGCGTCCCTGCGACTTTGCGGCTTTGCGTTAAATTAATATTTCAGCAAAGTTTTTGTATAACTCTCAAAATTCGCCTTCATTTCTTCAATATGATCGCCGCCGAATTTTTCGCGCATTGCTTTTGCTAAAACTATCGCTAGCATCGCTTCTCCGATCACTCCTGCCGCCGGAACTGCCGTAATATCCGAGCGTTCAAACGCGGCAAGGTCTTCTTTTTTCGTGTCAATATCCACCGAGCGAAGCGGTTTTTT
>CAYUGW010000036.1:0-5483 GCA_964444245.1 uncultured Blastocatellaceae bacterium
TTATACTCTAATTTTTCCTAAACACAAAAAAAGCTGAAGATAATTAACAAAAAAACCATATTTGAAATCAGACATTTTTTAAAAATTATCGTTTTTTTTACTCCGGAACAAATTCATCGAGATTTTCCGCCAATTGAGCCGAAAGTTTAACGGCTTCTTCCGTAGCTTCGGCTTCGGACTTTCCGACGCTCGTCATCACGCGCACCATCGAACCATCGGAACGCTGCCGCAAAATGCTGTCTAAAACCGTATAAACTTTATCGTCGTATTCGCTTGCCACGGCGCGACCGCGTCCCTGATACCAGTAAATCAAAATCTCGCTGAATTCGTCGTTTTCGACGATAAAGCGGTTTGCCTGAAAAGTTTTTCCCGAAGCGGTCGTAATCTGAATCCTTTCCGGCTCTTTCATCACCCAACCCGAGCCGGGAAGACAATTTTGCGGACTGTGATAGGTCGCGCCCGTGCGCTGTGAAGCGTAATATCCGACATAGACATTCGCCACTCTGCCATTCGGCAAAACATATTCGCGCATCGTGTAATCGGTTGTTTTCAGAACCGCTTCGATTTGTTCGCCGAAGAGGATTTCACCGCCTTTTTGCTGCCATTCACCGAGTTTTGCGGGAAATTCGCGCAAGGATTTCCGCTGGATGCTCGCTTCGCCGCGCTGCTGAAACCAGTTGATAAAAACGCCGCCGAAAAGCAAAACCGCGATCAGAATCCAAAATTTAGCTTTTATAATTTTATCCGTCATTATTTATTTTTGTTTCCGGTTAAAAGTTTTTTTCCGTAGATCAAAACCAAATTAATCAAAAAAAGCAGAATCAAAGCGACAATATAAACCATCCAGCCGGCTGATGAATGTATAAAACCTTCGAGAGCCTGTTTCCCGTAATTATATGTCAAAACTCCGGTTGCCGTCACGCGTCCGGCGTTGGTGATAATCGCAATCGGGATTGCCGCCAAAATTAAAATCAAAGACCGCCAAAAATCGAAACTCTTTATTAAATTAAACCAGCCGTTCGCCAATTTATTCCGTCTCTCGCGTGTAAAATAAGCTAAAACCAGAGCAATCGTCATCAAGGTCATCAGCGAGCGAATGCCGCTGCACGCTTCGACGACTTCCATCGAAATAACCTGCTGCGAACCGCGCGGCAAAATCTCGATCACATTTCCGTTTCTGACCGAAGCGACTTCAAAAACTCTGATGCCCCAAACCGCCATTTGAGAAGCCCAAATCTGTAAGGGAAAGGCGATTTTATTAAAAATTATCTGCGGAATCGGAATGGCGAAAAGCAGCAACACAAACGGCACGAGCAAAATTTGCAAAATACGTGCGCCCCAGAAATAAACGGCGATTCCGGCAAGCATCACGACGAGCGAAATGCGCTGCATAAAAAGTTCCGCGCCGAGCGTGCCGCCCAAAAGCATCAAGAGTCCCAGCAAAATCAAACTTCCGCCAACCAAAATCTGCGGTTCGCGCGCCGCTTCTTTAAATTCGCTGAATTCGAGCCAAATAATATAGCCGATGACAAACGGGATCAGCAAACCGTGTGAATAATTTTCATCAGTCCACCAATCAAAGCCGAGTTTTGCCAGAACCGATGCATAAAGAAAACACAGAGCCGCCGCAACCGCCAAGGGTTTCCAAATCGAGTCGAATTTTAATCCGGAATTTATCATCGAAACTTAAACTTTGAGGAAAATGCAGAACGGACGCGGATTTGAGCGCCAATTTCCGATTATACAAAACTTTGCGAAATAAAGCGAAGTTTTTTATTTTTTTCGATGCAGAATAAAATCGGCGAGTTCGTTTAAAAGATCCGTTTCTGTATTTATTATTTCCAATTCGGCGCACGCTTTCTGGTAAACATTTTCAGCTAAAATTTGCGTTTGCATCAAACCGTAAAATGCCGGATACGTCGCTTTTTTCGCCGAAACGTCTTTTCCGGCGGTTTTCCCCAACATTTCCGTCGTCTGCGTTACGTCGAGTAAATCATCGGTAATCTGAAACAGAAGTCCGAGCTGCGCCGCATAATTTGTCACGGCATCAATTTCTACGGCGGCGGCTCCCGCAATTATAGCACCCGCTTTTGCCGAAACTGAGATCATCGCGCCGGTTTTATTCCGATGAATTTGTTCTAAACTTTCAATTGAAATCTTTTTCCCGCCGCCTTCGGCTTCCAAATCCATCTGTTGTCCGGCAACCATTCCGTCCGGCGTTCCCGACGCGTTCGAGATTTCCGAAATCAATTTAACCCGAATTTCCGGTGATAGATTTTCGTCTTCGGCAATCATCAAAAACGCCAGATTTTGCAGAGCATCGCCTGCGAGGATCGCCGTCGCTTCATCAAATTTGACGTGACAAGTTTCGCGTCCGCGCCGCAGATCATCGTCGTCCATCGCCGGCAAATCGTCGTGAATCAGCGAATACGTGTGAATCATTTCGATGGCGGCGGCGGTTCGCAAAAGCGATCGGGTTTCCGCGCCGAATGTTTTTCCGACCGCGATTAAAAGCGCGGGACGAAAGCGTTTTCCGCCGGCAAAAAGGCTCCAGCGCATCGCCGCGTGCAGTCTTTTCGGTTCGGTTTGCTCGGACGGCACGAGTTCATCGAGTTTTTTATCAATCGTTTTCGCGCAATCGCTGAAAAAATCCTTTAAATTTTGTGCTTTTGGAATCATTTATAAAGATTTTCAAACAAAACCGTTTATATTTCAACATAAAAATTTGATTTTCAAACCGAATCAATTTGAATAAATTCGAGCAAAACCTTTATTCTAAATTTATGCCGATTAGTTCAGATGAATTTCGTGCCGCGCTCTCAAAATTCGCCAGCGGCGTAACTGTTGTAACGACAAAGGATGCCGAAGGAAATCCGTACGGCATAACGGTCAGTGCGTTTTGTTCGCTGTCGCTCGAACCGCCGCTTGTTTTGGTCTGCATCGAAAAAAGTGCGGGAAGCCATAATGCCTTTACGGAGAGCGGCGTTTTCGTGGTTAATGTTCTGAGCGAAGAACAAATCGCTCATTCAAACCGATTTGCCGCGCCGATTCCCGATAAATTTAACGGAATCGAATATCGCGCAGGCATCGAAGGCGTTCCGGTTCTGGAAAACGTGCTGGCAAATCTGGAATGCCGATTGGTAAATTCGCACGAAAACGGCGATCACACGATTTTTGTCGGACAAGTCGAAAAAACCACGCTCAAAGACGGCAAACCGCTCCTGTATTTTCACGGAAATTATCGAATTATGGAAGACCTTGCAGGTTAAATTTTAATCATTCTCAAGAGACAAATTTTGGATTTTAGATTTTGGATTTTGGATTTTTGCTCTGATATTCGGTGATTATTATTTTTCAGCCAAAATATATGCTCTTTTACTCGGAAACTCAAAATCTTTATACGGGTAACGAATCAGCGTTTCAGCCACTTGAAAACCGACTTTTTCAAGTATTTTCAAAATCTCTTCGACTTCAAAAAAATAAAAAGTAACGTTCACCTTTTGATTCAGGAATTCGTCCAGATGTTTTTTTTCATCGCCGACGTGAAACGAAAAAAGAAATTGCCCTTGAGATTTTAAAGCGCGATAAATTTCGGCAAAAGCTTTTTCGACTTCTTCCAAAGTAAAATGAACTATCGCGTAAAAAGCCAAAACCGCGCCGAAGGCTTCATTTGTTGCGGTGAGTTTGAGCATATTTCCGACTTCAAAATTTATGTTTTCATTCATCCGCGAAGCGTGTCCGATCATTTCCGGCGACAGATCGATGCCGAGTAAATTCTCAACGCCCGAATCAAGCAAAAATTTCGTCGTATGACCGCAGCCGCAGCCCAAATCCGCAATGATTCCTTTGTTTTTGTTCTCGTCCGCAAAACTCCTTAAAAGCAGACGGTCGAGCGGTTTATGCGAAAGCTCGTCGTAAAAAGAATTTGTATATTCTTCGGCAGTCAGATCGTAGCAATTTTTAACTTCTTTAAGTTGTTTCATTTACTTTTTCGCAAGCGAAAATTTCGCCACCAAACCTTTCGCGCCGACCGCCCAAATCGCGTTTTTTCCTTTTGCCTGAACGGCGTTGTAATTTTCCTTATCGAGATTTTTCCACGTTTTTCCGCCGTCCGTCGTCAAATCCGAACCGTTTGTGCCGACGGCGATGATCGTTTTTTTGTCAATAAAATCAACCGCCGAACGATAACCGCTCAAACCTTTGGAACTCGTCCAGGTTTTTCCGCCGTCGTATGTAAAAGCGAGATTATTCGTGCTTTCATCAGGCTTTTCATAATTTCCGCCGACGATCACGCCTCGTTTCGCGTCAAACATCGCAATCGAAAAAATTCCGCTTCCCGGCGTGCCTTTAATAATTGGAGTTTCGGCGACATTCCAGCTTGCACCGCGATTATTTGAGCGAAAAACCCGCGCATCATTTCCGCCGGAAACAAGAAAAATAGTATTTTTCCCCTGCGTCAGCAAACATGTTCCGCTTGCCGCAAACGCCGCTTCGCCCGTTTTTGCGTTGTCCATTTTCTCCGTGTCGGCAATTCTCCAATTTTCGCCGCCGTCATTCGTTTCGATTAAAAAATAATTGCCGTCAACCGGATCGCTCATTGCCATTCCGTTGTCTTTATCCCAAAAAGCGAGCGCGTCGAAAAACGCTTTCTCGTTGGTATTCTTAAATTGCAGTTTCCACGTCTTTCCGCCGTCAATCGTTTTATAAATTCTCGACGCTTCGCCGTTTCCGATGCTTAAAATATACGCCGTATTTTCATCGAACGCTTCGATGTCGCGAAAATCCAGTTTTTCCGCGTCGGGAACTTTTAGAACAGACCAATTTTTCCCGCCGTCAATCGTGCGAATCACCGTTCCGTTCGTGCCGCTCGCCCAGATCACATTTTGATTGACGACCGAAAGACCGCGAAATCCGGCATCGGTATTTACATTTTGCTTTTGCCATTGCGCGTTTGTATTTAGCGTAAAAATCATCAGGACAACTAATAAAATAAAGTTTTTCATAATTCAAAAAAGTGGTAAAAAAGTTTCAGATATTGTAAATTATCTTTAATGGAATTGATATTTGAGTGGGATGAAAATAAGGCAAAAGCGAATTTGAAAAACCACGAAATCAGTTTTGATGAAGCCAAAACGGTTTTTAATGATCCGTCTTTGATTACATTTCCCGATGAACTTCATTCTCTTGATGAAGAAAGATTTATCAGCATCGGCGCATCAAATATCAATCGCGTTTTGCTCGTCGTTCATACGGAAATTGAAACGACGGAAAATGAAATTTTGATCAGAATAATCAGTTGCCGAAAACCGACTGTTTCGGAAAGAAAATTTTATGAAGAATAAAGATGAAATGCTTGAAGAATATGACTTTTCGGGCAAAAAAGGCGTTCGCGGAAAATATTATAAAGCCTATCGCGAAGGTCATACCGTAAGAATAAATAACGAAGACGGCTCGACCGAAATTCGCCACTTCACACTCGAAGA
>CAYUGW010000036.1:5583-14289 GCA_964444245.1 uncultured Blastocatellaceae bacterium
AAAAGGACATTTATAAAACTATGGCTTTCTTTCCGATTCCGAGTATGCTGCTTCGTCAGCTTTATACCAACAGCAGTTTGAAAAATACAAACGGCGGCGTGCAGTTTTCGCTGAAAAATCGCTTGAGCGACGGCGAATTTTCCGAGCTTGTCGGCATTAAATTCGATGACCGGGAAATTCCGGTTGATAAAATCTCGGTTGACCTCGGCGACGGCAATTTCGTTCCGGCGGAAAGTGTCAGGGATGTTTCGTTTCCCTTGAAAAAAGTTCTGCACGTCAAAGCCGACATCGGAAATTTCGAGCCGGGAAAATATAAAATTCATATCGCGTTCAGGGCAAAACCGTTCGGCAATTTGAAATTCGAGGTCGAAGACGCGATTGCCGAAACGGAAAATCTGGAAGTCAGAATTCCGCGCGACGACCGGGACGATTATTCGGAAAAAGCCGTCGCAGCAAGACAGAAATTCGTCGAAGATTACGCGAAGGTAAACTTGGAACACATCAAGAATTATTCGTTCGACGCGCATACTCTGGAAGGCAATTGTGAAAACTTTACGGGCGTTGCACAAATTCCGATCGGCTTTGCCGGACCGATCAAAGTCAAGGGCGAATTCGCGAGCGGCGAATTTATTATTCCGCTTGCCACGACCGAAGGAACTCTGATCGCTTCATATAATCGCGGTATAAAGGTCTTGAATTTATCGGGCGGCGTAAAAACTACGGTCGTCTCGGACGCGATGCAGCGTGCGCCGGTTTTTGTTTTTGAAGATGCCCGCGAAGGGCGAAAATTCATTTCGTGGATGAACAATAATTTCGACAAAATCAAAGAAGAAGCCGAAGCGACTTCGAGCGTTGCGAAATTAAAAGACCTCGATCCATATACGGCGAATAAATTTGTTTATATTCGTTTTAATTACACGACGGGCGATGCGGCAGGTCAAAATATGGTCGGACGTGCCACTTTTGCGGCGTGCAGCTGGATTATTGATAATTACGAAAACGGAAAGATCAAGCATTTTTATCTGGAATCGAATTTTGCCACCGATAAAAAAGCCTCGCAGGTCAATATTATGCGAACACGCGGAAAACGCGTTACCGCCGAATGCACGATTCCGCGAAACGTCCTGATCGAACATATGCGCGTCGAACCCGAATCGCTCACATATCACGCCGGAGTTGCCAATATCGGCTCGATTCTCTCGGGCGCAAACAATAACGGCGCACATTCGGCAAACGGAATTACCGCGATGTTTATCGCGACCGGTCAGGACGTGGCAAATGTTTCGGAAAGCTCGGCGGGAATTCTCTACTCGGAAATTACGCCGGAAAAAGATCTGTATATTTCGATCACGATTCCGTCTTTGATCGTCGCAACTTACGGCGGCGGAACTTCTCTTGCAACACAAAAGGAATGTCTGGAAATTTTGGGTTGCTACGGCAAAGGCGGCGTAAATAAATTAGCCGAAATCATCGCGGGCGTTGTGCTGGCGGGCGAAATCTCGCTCGGCTCGGCAATCTCTTCGAGCGACTGGGTTTCTTCGCACGAGAAATACGGGCGAAATCGTTAGTCAAAGCAAACATCTTTAGGTATGAAGCATCTCAATTTTTGAAAATTTAAGAAAACTTTCAGCTTCACACATTATTTTATGAAAATATTAAAAACCTTTGCGCTATTTTTTATCTTCGCTTTTGTAGCATTTGCACAAACCGATCAAAGTAAATCACCAAACTTTGATATTGCTGATTTTAATGAAAAATTAAAAGTAGCTGAATGGCTGGTCGAATATGATCTTGTCGCTTGGAAGACAACGGATGTGCTTATGACGCATGATCAAAAGGAGATTGCAAAACTTGGTGCCGAATGGTTTTGTTTCCAGGATAAAAACGGCTTGTGGCACGCCGTTTACGGAAAATATGCGAATGAAAAATATGATTTAGTTTTTCATTTTACGATGGACAAAACTTCGAAAATCACGCGCATAAATGAAAAAGTAGATGCTGAATTTCTTAATTTACACGCCAAAGCACTTGTGAAAGCCAATGAGCAAATGGACGCTGCATTAAAAGACAAGGCAGTTCCGCGATTTAATCAATATATCAAACAAAATGCCGATAAAACCTTTTCCGTCTGGATTTTACCGGCATTTCAAACAGATGGAACAGCCGTTTACGGCGGCGAATTTATTTATACGATTGATAATAAAGCGAGCAAAATTCTCAAGGACGAAAGCTATTTTCAAGGTGCATTTCGCGGATTTAAAGCCAAACCGCCGCGTGAAATCTGGCTTAATTATAGTGAACTGGAAAAACCGACTTTGGGCGCAATTTTCTTCGTTTGGTATTACAAACCTTATTTCACAAAGATTTTTATTGACAATGCAAAATCCACAAGCACTGTCATTGAAAACACCTGGGTTCATATAGAAAAGGAAACCGAAGAGAAAAAATAACCGCCCGACGATTATTACTCATCGGGCGATTGGATTTTATCGCCTGAAAAAATCAGTATAGCGAACGGTAGTGAGTCGCGTTATTTACGGGAAAGCTTGTTTTTCCAATAAATTTCTGTTTATGTTTCTTTGCTCTGATTAAATTCTGAGAATATAATCTTGCTCACTACCGTTCGCTATACTGATTTAAAAGAACTTTACTGATTTATGAAAGACTCTGATTGGAATGAAACAGGGATTCCGCTTGCTTATCTCATTACATTTCGCTGTTACGGAACTTGGCTGCACGGCGATAAACGCGGTTCGACCGATAAATTTAACAATAAATACGGCACGCCTTTTCTACCTTCAAATAAAAATTGGCAAGATTTCAATTCTGAAATTCTCAAGTATGATCTGGTCAAATTAGACGACCGGATGCGAAAATCCGTCGAAGAAGCTTTGCGCGAAACTTGCGAAATTCGCGGTTGGGAGATTTATGCAATAAATGTCAGAACAAATCACGCTCACACCGTTGTTGCAATCGGTAACAGCAGTTCTAAAAAGGCTTTGATTTCCTTCAAGGCAAACGCAACGCGAAAAATGCGTGAGAATAATGTTTGGCAATTTGAACATTCTCCCTGGGCAGAAAAAGGAAGCCGCAGATATTTATGGACAGAAAAAAGTATCGAAATTGCGATTGATTATGTAATCAACGGGCAAGGCAAACCTCTGCCGGATTTTAACGAATAGCAGAAATCAGCACGAGCGAACGGTAGTGAGTAGGCTTAACAACTGAGAAAGTTTATTTCCTCAAGAAATTTCTTTATTCCGATTGACTTGTCCGAAGACCGACCTGCTCACTACCGTTCGCTATACTGATTTGAAGAATTATTTTTCTTCATCATCTTTCTTTTTTCCCGTTAAAACTTCGCGCATAACTTCTGCGCCGGGGATTACTTTTTCCCACATTTGCGGCGCGGAAACTGCCATCTCTAAAATACTTCGGAAACGATTGTCGAATTCTTCTTTGGTTTTCAAATAAGCATTGAAACTCGCCGTCAGGTGATTTTTGAAAAAATCCTGCAAGGAATCTTCTCGCGTTCGCAAAATCTGGAAAAGAAATTCGGTCGGCAAGACGGTTTTGTCATTTTTTTCTTCTTCCAGAATCATTTGAATCAAAACCGCTTTGGTGACATCTTCCTGCGTTTTTGAATCAACGACCTTTATATCAGAGCCGTCGCGGACGATTTTTGATAAATCTTCGTAATTGACGTAACTCTTTGTTTCCGTATTATATAAACGGCGATTTCCGTAGCGTTTGATAACTAAAGCATCGGAATCAGAAACTGTTTTTTTCTTTTTCGGCATAGCATAAACAACAATATCAAAATTTGCCGGAAACTTCTATAAATTTTCTTAAACCGTATTGCTCGCATTTGCAAACAAGACTTTGCCTTAAATCAACGCAAAAACCGACAAATCATATATTTATTCATTATTTGCAAAGTTTTTAATTGCAGAAATAATGTAAGTTACAAGTTTTTTGTAATTTTTATCTCGCAAATGCGAAAAAATCACTTGACAAGCGTTTTGAAATATTTTATTCTTCAAACTGTCAGGCAGTTAAATTAGCTGCCGATTATTAAAACAAGATTATTATCAAACGGATTCGAGAAGGAGAATTAAACAGAATGGCACAGACAAAAAAATCAAACGTCAACGAAGTAATTGACACCGCCGTAGAATTAACGCAAAAGACTGCACAGACGACACTTAAAGGCGCAGTTCAAACTGCCGAATTGACCGAAGGCTATGTTCAGGGAATGTATAAAGTCGGTTACGACACAAATGTCGAAGCGTTGAAAGTCGCAAAAAATTACTGGGATGCGGCAACGGAAATTCGTCAGGATTGGCTCAAACTTTTTGCTAAGACCGGCGAAAACTTTATCAACGCAACTGCGAATATGGAACTTCCTTTGCAGAAAGAAGTTTCGGAATTCGGCAAAGGCATCATCAACAATGTTCAGGAAACGGTTGAAAATTTATCAGCCAAAACCAAAGCGGCGGCTAAGTAAGCGCAAATTTTAAGCAAGAAGAGCCTGTAATTTTAATAAATTACAGGCTTTTTCTCTATACAAAGTTGATTTGAATAAAACATTAAGTGATTTTGTGATAAATTAATAAAACGTGAGGCGCGACATAAAAAATTCAGATTTAGTCGGTGAAACCGACGTTATATTTGTAGCCCACATCGCGAGATGTGGGGAAATAATCGCGCATAATAACAAAGCCATTGAAAATGGCGGCATAAAATATATGTCGCGGTTGTTCAACCGCTTGGATAATATATCTAACCTGTTCCCATAACTAGCGTTATGGGCTACAAATATGTTGCCGTCTTCGACGGCTTATGTATAACTCACGTTATTAAACTTTAAAAGTTCAATTAACCGACAAAAATTTTCAAAAGAAATTTTTAATATTTGACATAATATGGCAACGAAAAAAACGACGACAACCGAAGAACCGAAAGCCGCGCCGAAAACAAGCGCGAAGCCGAAAGCGGCGGCAAAACCGAAAACCGCGCCGAAGCCGAAGGCTGCTCCCAAACCGAAAGCCGCGCCGAAACCCAAAACTGCGCCGAAGCCGAAAGCGGAAAGCGCGAAAAATACGCAGACTCCTCCGAAAGCCGAAGCCGCGCCGCAAGCATCAACCGATTGGGCGAAAATGATCGTCAATCAACTGGTCGAAGCGCAGAAAATGTGGCTCGAGATCGTTACGCAGCAAAATGCGCTCGTCTTTAAGACAATTTCCGAAGTTTCCGCGATGGCAAACAATGCGCCGTCGGAAGCCCTTGCAAATTGGGCGAAACAGGCGATCGAGGGATTTGTCGAAGCGCAGAAACAATGGTCGCAGATCGCCATCGAACAGGGCGATCAGTTGATGCGAGCGGTTCAGTCGGGCGCGAATTTATCCGATCCGAATGTTCTCGGAACGATTCAGGACGTTGCCGGAAACGGCTTGCAGACGCTGGTCAAAATGCGTATGTCGTGGCTCGATTTTGCCGCCCAGCAAAACGCGCAGATGATGAAAATGATGAAGGACGGCTTGAAACTCGACGATTCTTCGCCCGCCGCCGCGCTTGCCGATTTCGCGCAGCAGACGATGAGCAGCTATGTCGAAATTCAAAAACGCTGGCTCGATGTGGCGATGCAGATGCCGCTTTTCGGCTCGTCGAATAAAGACAAGGAATAAATAAAACCACAGATGAACACGGATTAACACAGATATTTTTTGATCGTAAAATTTCGTGTAAATTCATTGTTAAAAAAAGATGGTGCTTCAGAATTACTGAGAAAAAATACTTTCGGAATAAGTGATAAGTGAAAGGTCATATGTGATAGATAATTCTTTGATAATAATCTATTATTTATCACTCACGTTTCGCTGTTGTTTGTAACGTCTTAACAAGAAACGAGTTAAAAAATGATAAACTTTTGTTTTAAAAATGTTAGGCATTGATTTATAAGAAGTTAAACAAATTTTAAGCGAAACATGGGTTATCACTTATCACTTTTCCGAAAACACTACCAAAAAATCATACAAAAATGGCAAAACAGACGGCTTCGAAAAGAAAATATCCGTGGAAAACAAAGGTCGGCGAAAACGAATTTACGCTGCGTTTGATGACGGCAGGCGACAAAGACGCGATGTTAGACTTTGCAAGGTCTCTGCCGGAAGACGATCTGCTTTTTCTGGCGGTTGATATTACGCAGGAAAGTGCGGTTGACGATTGGATTCGGCGCATCGAAAACGGAAATTTGAGGACGATTCTGGTCGAAACGAACGGCAAGCTCGTCGGACATGGAAGTCTTCTGCACGAAGAACAGGTCTGGACGCGGCATTTAGGCGGAATGATTCTGCTTTTATCGCCTGATGTGCGCGGCAAGGGGTTGGGAAATATCTTAGCGGGCGAACTTTTCGCACTTGCGAGCGAATTAAACCTTAGAAAAGTGATGGCGCGAATGGCTGCCGGACAAAAAGGCGCGATTCAGGTTTTTGAGAAACTCGGTTTCAAGATCGAAGCCCTGCTCGCCGATTGCGTCATTGACCGCAACGACCGCACGCATGACCTGATTATGATGTCGTATGACATTACGGGATTAACGGAAGAATAATTCGATTTGGGATTTCGGATTGCAGAATGCGGATTAAAAATCCGAAATCCCAAATCCCAAATCCAAAATCAATATGAAACAGCCTGAATTAAATCGCCGATTATCTTCGCTGGACGCGGCTTTTCTGTATCTGGAAAAGAAGGAATGTTCGCTGCATATCGGAAGTACGAGCGTTTTTGAAGGCAAGCTCACGCGCCGCGAACTTATCAAACATATCGAAGATCGCCTTCACCTGATCCCGCGTTATCTGCAAAAGGTCGTTCCCGATCCGTTTAATCTCGGTCATCCGACGTGGGAAGTTGCCGAAGATTTCGATATAAAGAATCATATTTTTGAAATTAAACCGAAGAAAAAACCGGTTACACTTGAAGATTTGATCGAAATCGCGGGCGAAAAATTGAGCGGAATGCTTGATAGAAACAAACCGCTCTGGGAACTGTTTGTCGTAGGCGGTCTGGAAAACGGGCGTTCGGCAATGATCCCAAAAGTTCATCACTGTATGGTTGACGGAATTTCGGGCGTTGATCTTATCAAGATTATGTTCGATATTTCGCCGGAAGGCTCACCCTTGCCGCCGAAACCGGAAGCCGCGCCGCCCGCGCCGAAACCCGATCCGACACGCGCATTTCTCGATTCTATTTTAGGTTCGATGCAGGAAGGAATGAATCGTTTTATGGAAATGCAGACTGGAATGCTCTATTTGACGCAGGCATTTTTGAATCCGCAGACGGCTGAAAAATTACCCGCTATTGCCGGAGTTCTGCCGGCAGTTTCCGCGCCGCCGCCGCTTCTGCCGTTTAACGGCGAATGTTCGGGCGAGAGAAAGTTAGCCTGGAGCGAATTTTCGTTTACCGAAGCGCGGAAAATTAAAAATGTCCTGGGCGGAACGGTCAATGATGTCGTTTTAACCGTTTTGAGCGAAGCCGTTTCGCGCTACGTCAAGCTTCACAAACAAAAGGTCAAGGAAAGAGTCGTGCGTTTTATGGTTCCGGTCAGTCTGCGCCAGAAGGAGCAGCGCGGCGCACTCGGAAATCTGATCTCGATTCTTCCGGTCGAAATTCCTCTGGACATCGAGAGTTTGCCGCACCGCTTTAAACACGTCAATCGAAAAACGGCTCTGATGAAAGAGGCAAAACTGGCGGAAGGTTTGGGAATTCTCGGCGCGATTTACGGAATGATGCCCGCGCCGCTGCAATCGGTGATCGGCGCGATTGCCGACACGCCGATTCCGCCGTTTAATATGGTCGCGACGAACGTTCCGGGACCGCAGATTCCGATTTATCTTTCAGGCAAAAAACTTCTGGCGAATTATCCTTATGTGCCGATCGGTTACGGTTTGGGCTTGGGCTGCGCGATCTTCAGTTATAATCAAACGCTTTATTTCGGTTTATCATCCGATGCACAGGCGATGCCCGATGTCGGAAAATTCAAGAAACTGACCGATGAAGTTTTTGCAGATTTATTGAAAACGGTTGAAAATTTGGAAAATCAGACAGCAAGCGCAAAAGCTTAGAAATTAATAATTGATAATGGAAAATGGATATTTTAGAAGGCGAACTTGAAACATTAACGGGGTTTGATAAGGAAATGCGCGAATCGGCTCTGCCGATCTGGTTCGAATCGCTCGTCGGGGTTGATTGGGCGCTTCTTCATCTTTCGCCGGTTTATTACGGTTTCGGCGTGCCGAAAGGCGACGGTTCGGCTGTTGTAGTCGTGCCGGGTTTCCTCGGTTCGGACGTTTATCTCTATGAGCTTTATTTGTGGCTGGCGCGCATCGGTTATAAAGCATATCTTTCGAATATCGGCTGGAACGCCGATTGTCTGAACACGCTTTCCGAAAAATTAATTGCCACGATCAAAAAAGCACACGAAGAAACGGGCAGAAAAGTTCATCTCATCGGACATAGTTTGGGCGGAGTTTTGTCGCGTTCGGCGGCGATTCAGAATCCCGATCTGATCGAATCGGTCATCACGCTCGGCTCGCCGTTTCGCGGCGTTCGCTCGCATCCGAAGGTCGTCGAAATGTCCAAAAAAATTCGCAACCGCATTTTTGCCAAAAATGATCGTGAAGATTTTCCGCATTGCTACACCGGACA
>CAYUGW010000037.1:0-14219 GCA_964444245.1 uncultured Blastocatellaceae bacterium
AAGCGCGGCGGTAAAGCCGCCTAAAGGCGGGACTCCAAACACTTGAAAATTTAATTTACAAAGTATAATCAGTAAGGCAAAAGTAAAAAGGCAAAAGGTAAAAGTAAATAATTTTTGCGCGTTTGGAGTTCCGCCTTTAGGCGGCTTTTCGCGGTGCTTCGCTGGCGGTTTGCCGCCTAAAGGCGCGCGCTCCAAACTTAAGCGAAAATCCCAATGCAGTAAAAATTTAATTTACCCTCTACGTCTTTACTCGACAATTTCAAAATCAATCCATTGTGCTGTCACCTGATTTTTTCCTTTTGTTCGATTATCAAATACAATTATTTGCAGAGCGTAATTTCCGGGAGCGAGATTATTGCCGAGCGTGATTGCTCCGGCAGCTTGAATTCTCTGCAGATTGGCTTGATCTTTGCCGTCTATTACAACCGGTTTTCCTTCCAGCACGAGTTCTCCTTCGCGGAAAAGCCGCATCTGTGCATTGAGCTGAACCGGATTTGTTTTTGCATTGTAGATCATATAATCGTAGCGCAAAACCGTGCCGCTTTTGAAACGGCGCAGCGCCATATCCAATCCGCTTTGCTCATCAGTATTTTGCAGATTGCCCGAAACCACTTTCTGCCATTGATCAGTTGTATAATTGTCTAAAATTATGGTCGAAAGAGTCAGCCGGTTTTTCTTCAGATTCGGAATTTCGACAAATTGCGAAGCCGAACCGACATTTTCCGTCGCGGAATCGCGCAGAGCCACGCGGAGTTGATAGGCTCCGGCTTTTTTGACCGGAACCAGAAGATCATAAATAAAACCGGTTTCCAGGATTTTCCGGTAGGCATATTCGCCTAATTTGACCGTGTAATTTTTAGCCGTTTCATCAATCGGAGCACCGCTATCGCCGAATGTCACGGCGAGAATGTCGAAATTCGCTTTATGCGTTCCGTCCGATTCTTTTGAAAATTTCAGATCCTTCGCATCAATCGTTACCAGCGAACGAATAAAAGTACCGGTTTTGTCGTCCTCGGCAAAGATCGTCGTTAGATTCAAAGAAATATCTTTAGCACCGAACGGCGATAATAATGCGCCGTAGATTTGTTGCGCGGGAGTTTTTTTAACATTTTCGATCTTTCTATCCACCGCGCCGAAAAATCCGCTCCGGTAGCGAACCCGCAGATCGTCGCGTTTGACTTTGATCGAAACCTTATTGAACTTATTTCCTTTGGCATCGAAAGTTTCGGAATCGGGCTGATAGCCGATCAAATAATACCCGCTTTGATCTTCAACCGCTTCGCGCAAACCTTTGGTCAGATCATTTTGATTGATAAAAGCAATTCCGCCCGTTTCTTCGGCAAGAAACCGCAGACTTTGCTGTGAATCCAAAAAATCTCTCTGTCTGGCTTCGCTGGTTTTTACGGCGCGCGAACCGGTATCAAATATATCGGTTACCCGATCCTCTGCATTAAACATTGAGGGAATCTGCAATCCGCGCGGGTCGAGCGTATAAAGTACCACCGACGAACGATTTGCCAGATCAGCTAAAACCCGCATTGCTTCCAGAGCCCGCGTTGACATCTGTCGTCCGGGATTTGTCGGACTCTGTGAAGTCAGATTAAATCCTTCGGAAAAAACCATCGCCGCTTTTCTGCCGGGCAGTTCGCGCATTCCCCTCACCACATAATTTATTGAGCCGAGCGTTCCGACCGAAAAATTTTCAGTGTTAAACTCTTGAACATTGCGAAATTCATCTATCTGATTTTCAAATTCTCTATCTGTTTCCGCTCCGACAGCCGTTTCTCCGGCTGTATTTATAGAAGCCAAGTCTTCCTTTATATCCGGTCTGATCGCTTCAAAATATCCGCCGGCACCGCCTCTGCCTTGCCCGTTCCATTTGATTTTATCAACGGAAGCAAGAAGCTGGCGTTTGTCTGAGGTGAAAGATTGAAACGCATTGCCGCCGCCGCCCGTTCGGATAATCGCAACCAGATCGCCCGGCTGCATTTGTTCATTGATAAATTTTCTGATTGCGCCTTTAACTACCGAAATGCTCGGAGTCGAAAGTCCTAAATCGTCAACGATGATCGCATACGTCCGGCGAACGTCTTCGAGTTTCGACTTGGCGGGCGGTGGCGGAACGCTGTATTTATTCGTCGGCTTATTGTTTTTAGTCGTTGTAGATGCGGTATTTCCGGCATTTGCGGCTTTAGAAAAGATATAAGAAAAGTTTGATATATCTTGTTTTTCGCCATTGACGAAAATCTCGAAATCTTCGGGATTCAGATCGGTTATCTGATTTCCTTTTTTGTCCGTTACGACCACATCGAGCTGGATTAAAGTGGTCGAGATTTTCACAAGAGTGTCGTCAACTTCGGGAAGCGGCGGCGGCGTGGCATTCGGTTCCGGCGTTTGGCTGGAAATTGAAAAGGTAAAAACGAATAGAAGGAAAAATGACAGTAAAACTTTTTTCATTGAATTGCTACTCCTGAGAATTTTAATTTTTTTTGATACGTTTTAAATATATACGCGTAAAAACACAATCTGTAAATATTTTTTGTTCGAAGATGGTAAATTTTATTCTTCCGAAGAATTGTATTGTTCGAGCTTTCGGTAAAGCGTTTTTCGCCCGATATTTAAAAGGCGCGAGGCGCGGGATTTGTCGCCGCCCGTGTAATCGAGTGTGGCTTCGATGACTTGTTTTTCGATTTCCTGCATCGCCGCCGGCAGTTCGATTTCGATGCCGATTGATGCGCCTTCGACGGCGGCGCGGGCGCGTTCCTGTTTTGCCTGTGCGCCCAGTTCAAACGCCTTGCGGCTGATCGCTTCGGGCAGGTCGTCGAGTTCGATTTGTCTGCCGGAAGCGATGATGACGGCACGTTCGATGGCGTTTTCGAGTTCGCGGACGTTGCCCGACCATTCGTAATTAACGAGTGCGCGCAAGGCTTCCTTTGAAATTCCCGAAACAAAGCGTCCGGTTTTTTCCTTGTATCTTTCCAGAAAATGAAAAACCAATAAATTTATATCTTCGGGACGCTCACGAAGCGTCGGCAAAACAATCGGAAAAACCGACAGACGATAAAATAGATCCTTGCGAAACACGCCTTCTTCGACCGCTTTTTCCAGATCGACATTTGAAGCGGCGATGACACGCGCATCGGTTTTAACAACTTCATTTCCGCCGACTCTGGTAAATTCGCCGTCCTGCAGTACGCGAAGCAGTTTAACCTGCGCGGACATCGGCATCTCGCCGATCTCGTCGAGAAAAAGCGTGCCGCCGCTCGCTTCTTCAAAACGCCCTTTGCGCTGATTTCGCGCGTCGGTGAACGCGCCTTTTTCGTGTCCGAAAAGTTCGGATTCGATCAAAGTTTCGGGAATCGCGCCGCAGTTTAATTTGATATACGGCATATTTTCGCGCCCTGAATTGTAATGAATCAAGTTTGCCAGAAGTTCTTTTCCCGTGCCGGATTCGCCTTGAATTAAAACGGTCGTGCTTGTATCTGCAACATTCAGCGCGAGTTCGATGGAGCGGCGAATGGAATCGGCTTGCCCGACGATTTCGCTCTGTTTTTCGTGAAGCTCAGATTTCAGGCGCATCACTTCCGCGCTCAATTGATCACGTTCCAAAGCCGTTCCGATCTGATCGGAAATTCCTTCGACGAGCGCGACATCGTGATCTTCAAAAGGTTTGGCGGTTTCCTCGCCCCAGACGAAACCGAGCAGACCGAACGCCTGTCCGCCGACTCTGACGGGCGCAACAAGCGCGGCTTTTCCGCCCAAATGTGTGTTAAAAAGCAGGCGAATCGCAAACGGCAGATCCGTATCAATCAGGCGCAGAGTTTTGTTTTCCTTTAAAACGTCGCCGAGCGCGGGAAACGGTTCGATGTCGAGCGATTTGTCATATTCTTCGATCATCTGCAAAACCTTGCTCGGCTTTACGCCCGGCGCGGTTTTAAAGGAAGCGAGCGAGATTTTTTTGCCCGTCTGGTCAAGCACGCCGAGTGCGCCGTAATCCGCGCCGACGATTCCGATGGCGCGTTCCAGCACATTTGCCGAAACGATCTTGAAATCCGAATGCGAATTGAGCGTATTGGCGATTTCGAGCAGCGCGTTTGTCCGCCGCGAATCCTTTTCCTGCGCGACGTAAAGACTCGTATATTGATAACCGATGGCGAGCTGGCGGGCGATTGACTGCAAAAACGAAACTTCTTCATCAAGCCATTCGCGCGGCGATTTCGTGTCATGAAGTCCGAGGAGTCCGAGAACTCTTCCGCTGAGCATAATCGGAACGATTAGAAGCGAACGCGTTTCCAGAGCTTTTGTAAAAAATCTGACGGTCGCGTCCTTTGCTTTTGAAGTGTCGTTGATGCGGATCGGCTGCGTTATATCGAACCGCTCGGAAAGTTTTTCGGCATCGATCGGAATCGCCGTGCCTTCGCTGACCGGAATATCTTCGGATTTGCGCCATTCGTGGCTGATCCGAAGTTCGCTTTCGTCCGTCAGTTGCAAAAGATCGCAGCGGTCGGCATTCATCATCCGCCCGATTTCGGAGACGACGACGCGCAAAAACCTTTCAAGTTCAATGTTTGTCGGCAGATCACGCGCCAGGCGATCAATAATCGCTTCCCGCGCTTCGTGCATTTTGATCTTGCGTTCGAGAGATAAATCCTGATTCGGCGGAGTTTCGAGTTCGATTTTCATAAATTTTCCGGCTGTTAAAAGAGATACCTTATCAAAGTTTCGAGTGTCAAGTTGACACAAATTTTAAATATGTGTTTTTTAGAAGCACGGATTTATAAATTTCATTAAAACAGCTAAAATATGTTTATGAATCAAAACTTTCCTGAAAAACTTGCGCTCTGGCACCAATTTGTCGAAACACAAAACGCAGAAATCTTGAGTGAACTCTTAGCCGAAAATGTGCAATTTCATTCGCCTTTTGTCTGGAAACCCAAAGACGGCAAAGAGATTACGACCGTAATTTTAAAAACGGTAACGACGGTTTTTAAAGATTTTCGTTATATCCGCGAGATTTTGGATAAAAACATTTGGGCATTGGAATTTGAAGCAAAAATCGGTGAGCTTCATTTGCGCGGAATTGATCTGATCGAGTTAAACAATGAAGGCAAAATCACGGATTTTGAAGTGATGATTCGCCCTGTCAACGCCTTGCAAATACTTGGCTTGGAAATGGGAAAACGCCTGCAAATGCAGAGTTAGCCAAGTTGTCCGAATAAAATAATGATCGCTCAGGCTGACTGCTTTACGGATAAGTTTTTTTAATTTTATTTAACTCCTCGACATAAAGAAAGCAATAATAAAAAATAGAAGAAAGTTTATCATCATAAAACAAGCTATTCGCTTTCAGCTGTTCGTTATTCGCTGATTTTCGGTAAATTTCCCGTCAAAACAGCGAATAGCTGAAAGCGAATAATGAATAGCTTGGCAAATCGAATTTGTTCTTCGCTTAAACCGAGTTATTTTTAAAGTTAAAGAAAACCGAATAGTTTTGAAGAGATTCAAAACTATTCGGGCAAGAATTTACTTTTTACCTATTGCTGCATATAAGCCGACGGCAGCGGCACGTCGCCGTCCAAACCGAAATTTCGGATGGTATAAGAATTATCCGAACTCCTGAAAACATACCAGTTTCCTTCAGATTTACGCCACACGGCGAAATCCGTCTTGCCGTCGCGGTCATAATCGCCCGGGACAGGCAGATCGGTAGAAATTCCCCATTGGAAAATCTTGAAACTGCTGTCGCTGCTTTGCAGAACATACCAAACGCCGGTTGACGGGCGGAAGATCGTGTAATCGGCTTGTTTATCGCCGTCGAAATCACCGACGAGCGGAATGTCTCCGTTTGTGCCGAATTGATAGGCGCGGAAATTTCCGTCGCTGCTTTGCAGAACATACCAAACGCCTGTGGAAGGTCGCCAAACGGTCAGATCGGTTTTGCCGTCGCCGTCATAATCGCCGGAGAGCGGAATATCGCCGTCCAGACCGAATTGCCTGATATCATAAACGCCGTCGGACGAGCGCAAGATATACCAAACTCCGGTTGACGGGCGGAAAACCGCCAGATCGGTTTTGCCGTCGCCGTCGTAATCGCCCGGCACGGGTTTGTCAGTGGCGATTCCGAATTGAACGACCTGCACCTGCGCGTTTGAACTTCGGGAAATATACCAGACTCCGTTGCGGTAAACGGCAACATCGATCTTGCCGTCGCCGTCAAAATCTCCCGGCACGGCAATATCGCCGAAACTTGCTCCGCCGAATTGCTGCGAAGAGTATGAACCGTCGCCCGAACGGCTGATATGCCAGACTCCGGTCGAAGGTCGCCAGACGGCAAAATCCGTTTCGCCGTCGCCGTCAAAATCCGAAGGCTGAAGCGCGAGCGTTCCGGTAAAATCGCCGTTCGTTTGATTGGTCGAAATATGTAAGTAAGAGCGTTTTTGCGGTGAAAATGTATAGTTCAATTTTTCAACCGTTAAGAGGTAATTTTCAAATGTCGTAACATTAGGAACGGTATAATTGCCGTTTTCGTTGGTTAAAACAGTAGCAATCGGTTCTTCTCCCTGCGGAGAATTCCACAAATGCACATTTGCGCCGGCGATTCCGATGCTGTTGCGGTCAACTATCCGACCGGAAATCGAAACCGGCGCGGGCGGATTGACCGTGATATTGATGCTGACGGTCGTTCGCAAACCGCCGCTGTCGGTTGCCGTTGCCCGGAGCGTGTAAGTATCGGGTTCATTCGGCTGCCAGTTGACATTGACCGTTCCGTTATTTGATTGAGCGACGGTTTGAGTAAATCGGCTGCTGACCGCCGAAACCGATAAATGCGGCACAGATCCGTCGGAATCTTGAGCCGTGACATTAATCGGAATCGCCGCCGGCATTGTAAAGATTGCACCGTCCGCCGGACTGTTAATTTGCACGGTCGGCGGCTGATTAAAGCTCGAAGCCTGAAAATCAACATCCAAATTGTTTTCTGTAGCGTTCGTTACGCTGAATGAAGGCGGCGTAAATGTCATTCCGCCCACGCCTTCCGGCGTGATCGTATAATCGCCGCCTACCGCAAGATTGAAAAATCCATACGCGCCGAAAAAGTTCGACACCGACGTTTGATTGATCGGATTGCCGTTTGCCGTTCCGGTTAAACGAACGGTGATTCCGGGCATCCAGTTGCCGAATGAATCTGTAATATCACCTTGCAAACGAATGGTTTGCGGCGGCATGGCAACCGAAAAATATACTGAACTCGATTGAGCGATTCCGCCGCTCGTGTCGTAAGCTCTGACAAAAACCCAGTGATTTCCGCCCGGAACATTTTCCCATTGAAAACTGTAAGGTGCTTGCGTATCGGTATTTAACAGAATGCTTTGCCCCGCATTATTTTCATAAAATTCGACTTTGGTAATCGCGCCTGCCGTGCTTGAAGCGTCTGCCGAAAGGGTAACGGTCGGATTTACCGGAAACTGCTGATTATTCGTCGGACTGGTCATCGCGACCGTAATGCCCGTAACCGGAATTGCCGAAAAATTCCGGTTCGGATGATTTGAAAATCCGAGTGTGAACGTGCGGTTTACCGGATTGAACGTATAATGCTCGGAAACCGGCGTGATCGTAACAGAATCGCCGCCCGCGCCGAAAACGTCCGTGAAAATATATGCGCCGCCCGAATCCGTGGTCATCGTGCCGCTGATCGAAGGATTTGTCGGGCTGGAAAGATTTACCGTTATTCCTTCGACCGGAGAATTATTCAGACTGTGGACAATTGTTCCCGAAATCGTGTGATTAAACGGTACGATTGTGATATTGGCGGCGTTTGAAATAGTGGTTTGACTTTGCGAATTAAAGGCTTTGGCAGTAATTTCGTAATTTCCGGCTTCGGCAAAGAATGTCTGTCTGGTGAACGGGCTTTGCGTTGAAACCGAAAGTAAATTTCCGTTCTGATAATATTCGACTCTTGTTACCGACGGTGAAACATTAACGCTTAAATTAAAATACTCACCCGTGTTAAATGTTTGCCCATCGTTCGGACTCGTTAATAAAACGGTCGGACCGTTCGGTTCGGTTACGAAAACGTGTACGACATTCTGCGTCTGCCCGCGCAAACCGTGATTGTCATACGGGTAAGCATACAAAGCCCACGTTCCGGTCGGTACGTTTTCCCAGGTGATTTCAAAAGGAGCTTCCGTATCCGTGCCGATCGGCACATTTCCGACATCGCTTTTGTAAGCGACGAACTCGACCTTTTGAATCGTGTCGCCCGCGTCCGGATCGCTCGCCTCAGCCTGAATCGTGATCGTTGCGGGCGCATCAAACGTATCGCCGTATTGCGGACTGGTGATCGTTGATTCGGGTGCGCGGTTTCGTAAAATCGTAAAATCGGCAAATTGATTCGCGCCGAGATTATTGAAAACCGCTGATTCCGGATCTGTTTCAAAACCGATTTTTTTAACGGTGATCGTATAATTGCCGCCCGCCGGAAGATTTCCGAAATGATACTGACCGCCCGTGTAGGGAAGATTTATCGAACGGTTGACAGTTCCCGTAATTGTTGCAACGACAGGAGAATAGTTATTATTAAAGCCTATGTTTTCATCCGAAACCATTCCGCTGATGGCGTAATGCGTCACGGTTTCGTCGGTCGGACCGATCTTTAAAATATAACCGTCATCGGGCGAAGTCGCCTGACCTCCGCCGCGAACGGGTTGAAAGGAATCGGGCGTAACCGGAATATTATTGGTTTTGCCCGTAATATATGCGTTATCGCCCGCATCAACGGCTATGTCGTAACCGCCGCCCTGACCTAAAAGCGTCGAATAGACGAGTGCGCTCGCATCCGCATTAAAATGTGTTAAAAAGATATTGCCCGCTGATAATATCGAATTTTTTCTTGGAAATGTTGCCGCGCCGGTCGTTTCGCCGACGATAAACGCGCTGTCGTCCGAGCCGAGCGCAATTGCCTTCGGCTCGTCTTTGCCCGTGCCGCCTAAAAACGTCGAATAAACGAGCGCGTTTCCTTCGGCATTGAATTTTGTTAAAAATCCGTCGTGATTGTTAGAGGTTGTGCCGTTATAAGTCGTGTCGAACGCGCCGGGCGTGGTCGGAAATCCGGTGTTTTCCGTCGTTCCGGTAACATACATATTGCCGCCCGCGTCGAGCGCAACGCCGCTGATGCGGTCTGACTGCAAACCGCCGCCGAGCAAAGTGCCGAAAACAATTGCCGAACCCGCCGGATTTAATTTTCCGAGATAACCTTCCACGCCGCCCGAACTCGTTGTCTGATACGCTCCCGGCGTGGTCAAAGCCGCTGAACTCGTGCTTCCGGCAACGACCGCATTATTATTAAAATCGAGGGCGACATCATTAATTACGGCATCGAAAAGTGTGACGTATTTGACAGTGCCGTTCGGGTTAAAACGCGCAACAAAACTTCCGCTGTAAAAAACGCCGCTGCACGTTACGGGCGAATCGCAAAGCTTTTCCTTCAAAACGCCGGGCGTGGTCGGAAAATTCGGCGATGACGCGCTTCCGGAAACCGTGACTTCGCCGCTTGCCGCGTCGAGCGCGATGCGTCCGCCCGTGTCGGTATTATTTCCGCCGAGATAGGTCGAAAAAATAATCGCCGAACCGCTCGGATTAAGTTTGGCTAAAAAAGCATCGTCCGTTCCGCCAAAAGTCGCTTGATAAGCATTAACGGTCGGAAAATCCGAAGCCATCGTCGTGCCGCTGAAATAAATGTTTCCGCTTGCATCAACCTCGATATCGCCACCCGATTCGTTGCCGTCGCGTCCGCCGAAATAGGTCGAAAAGACGATTTCCGTTCCCGCCGGATTGATTTTTGTAACATAAGCGTCATACCAAAACGAGGTCGTCGAACCGGTGCGCGGGAGCATCACGGGTTTGATCGTGCCTGCGGTCGTCGGAAAATCTCTCGAAGCCGCCGTTCCGGTCAGATACGCGTTTCCTTGCGCATCAACGGTAACGCCGCTTCCGCTGTCAAAAAGGCTTCCGCCGATATAACTTCCGTAAACTAAGATCGGATCAATCACCAATTCCTTTGATCTGTCGTATTCGGCAACGGTAAAACTGACGGAAAATTCTTCGATTTTCGATTTTTCGATTTTTTCGATTTTATAAAGACTGGCAATTTCCTTCTGCTTGCCGTCAATGATTTGATAGGTAAAAGGCTTATGCTGGCGAATCGTGCCGCCGTCGGTTTCGAGCAGCAGATCGCCCGTTTCCTTTTCGATTTCGGCATTCTTAATTCCGCTGAATTTCAATTTGATTTGTTCGTGACGGGCATTCGGCGCGACGACGAAATCATATTCCAATCTCTGATTATTGCCGTAATATACGAGATCAACGCCTTGATAAATTTCCTTGTATTTTACTTTTGCAAAATTCGGCACATCGGTTTGCCATTTGTCCGGGTCATTGCCGATAAAATAATTCGATTTTCCGGTTGTTTGGTCTAAACCGATCGTTTCGGGCGCGGAATTTGCGCCTTCGATCTGCATTTTTACAACGGCGCGTTTATTTTCGCTTTTGTCTTGTTGCTCCAGAGATAAAACGGCTTCTTTTTCGGTCAGAAAAAGCGCGTAGCCTTTCCCGCGAGCGGTAAATTTTACGCGCTCGTCGGTTTGCCCGAGATTCGGCTCGAAATGAAGCGGCAATTTGCCGTATTCTTCGGCAATTTTTTGTTTCTTTTGCAAATCCGCAATGTCGGAGACGGCGGAGGGAGTTTGACTTGAAACTGTTTCACTTTGTTTTTGTTCCGTATTTCCGGCGAGAAAAACCACAGCTATAATCGTAAAAATAGCAATAATAAATAAAATCGAATACCTTTTCATAATGATGTTAACTCCCCTCACTAAATTAATTCTGTTAAAGTATCATATATTGCCGTAATAAAAGTATATCACGCAAACTATATACCAACCTGAAAAGCCCGTTTTTACTAAGTTTTCTAAAAATAGAAATAAGTTTTTGTGGGATTTTTCTCGCTTTACCGCGAAAAAAATCGCAGTATGGTTTTTTCCCGTCGAACGCGATGCTTTTACGCGATTGTATAACACAGTGCCGGAGTCTTTACGGAAAAGACAGTTTTTCAAATAATTTCAAAATAATTTGAGAAAAATTTTATAAATCAGCGGTGACGCCGGCAATTTCTCAAACATAAATGCGCCGGGGCTTTGATCTCTAAACGTAGAAACAAAATCCTTCAAAACTTAGAGCGAATTTGTAAATCCGATGTGTTCTACATTCCGGGTTTGGTCCGAAAAAATGCTAAACTTGGAACTTGCTTTTTATGGACATAATCATCGGCACGGCGGGACATATCGATCACGGGAAAACCGCGCTTGTCAAGGCTCTGACTGGCGTTGATGCGGATCGTTTCCCTGAAGAAAAGGAGCGCGGAATCACGATTGACATCGGTTTTGCCGAGCTTCGGTTAGGCGAAATAAACATCGGTTTTATAGATGTTCCGGGACACGAAAAATTTGTCAAAAATATGCTTGCCGGCGCAAGCGGGATTGATCTGGTCACTTTGGTCGTGGCGGCGGACGAAGGCGTGATGCCGCAGACGCGCGAACATTTTGAAATCTGCCGTCTGCTCGCAACAAAAACGGGTTTAATTGTTCTGACGAAAAAAGATCTGGTTGATGCAGAACTGCTCGAAATCGCCGAATTGGACGTTTCGGAATTGGTTGAAAATTCGTTTTTAAAGGACGCGCCCATCGTGGCGGTTTCGGCAAAAACGGGCGAGGGAATCGAAGAGTTAAAAGAAATTCTCAAAGATTTGGCGGCGAAAATTCCCGCCGGAAAAAACGAAACAATTGTGCGCCTTCCCGTTGACCGCGCTTTTTCGGTCAAAGGTTTCGGCGCGGTCGTAACGGGAACGCTTCTTTCGGGCGAAATCAGCGAGGCGGACGAATTGGAAATTTTGCCGGGCGGAAAAAAAGTGCGAGTTCGGGGAATTCAAACTTACGGAAAATCCGTAAAAACCGCCCACGCCGGACAAAGAACCGCTGTCAATTTAGGCGGAATCGAGCATACGGAAATGAAACGCGGAATGGTTTTGGCGGAAAAGAACGTCTTGCGCCCGACGCAGATTTTCGATGCGGAAATCGAAGTGTTAAAAGACGCGAAAAAATCTTTGAAATCGCGCCGGAGAGTTCGCGTTCATATCGGCACGATCGAGGCTCTGGCGCGGATTCAGGTTTTAAATGAACAGGGCGAAATCAAGCAGGGCGAGAAAGATTTTGTTCAAATCAGACTGGAAATTCCGGTCGCCGCAATTCCGTCCGAGAGATTTATTCTGCGCTCGTATTCGCCGCAGATGACGATTGCGGGCGGGCGAATTTTGGATAATTCAGCAAGCAAACATCGAAAAAAAGACTTGCAAAATATTCGTAAATTTCTCGAAAATCTGATCGAAGCGGAAAATGATAAACCGAAAAGAATTAAACTTTTTCTCGAAACCTACGCGGAAAGAGGCGCAACCCGCGCGGATTTGCAGGCGCGAACCGGTTGGCAAACGGAAATTTTAAACAAAGCAATTGCCGAAAATATCGAAAAAAAGGGAATTATCGAAGCCGAGAATTTTCTTTTAGGGCGAACTCCGTTTGATGAATTAAAGGCAAAAACGCTTGCGGAAATCGAAGATTTTCACAAAAAAGAACCGCTTGCCGGAGGAATTTTGCAAGCGACTCTGCGCGAGAAAATTTTCGCGCATTTGCCGACGGAAATTTTCAAAGCGGTTTTGCAAACTTTGGAAAAAGACGGCAAAATCGCGGCGGAAAAAGATTCTGTCCGGCTCGCTTCGCATAATATGGAATTGTCCGGTGAAGATAAAATTTTGCGCGAAAAACTTTCCGCCACTTACAAAAATGCAAAGCTCGAACCGCCGAAACTCGAAGATGCTTTAAGCGAAGCCGTAAAAGGAACAAAATCCGACAAAGCGCACGCGCGAAAGATTTTTCAGCTGCTTTTGAATACGGGCGAAATCGTCAAAATCTCGGACGAATTTTATTTTGGGAAAAGCGGGATTGATAATTTAATTGAGAAATTGCGGGAATTTGCGGCAAAAAGTTCTGATAAACTGATAGACGTTCCGGCTTTTAAGGATATGGCGGGAATTTCCCGAAAGTACGCGATTCCGCTGCTTGAGTATTTCGACCGCGAACGCTTTACAAGACGCGCGGGCGATAAAAGATTGATTTTGTAGATTTTGGATAAATTATGAAAAAATTCTTAACCGCAAAATGGCACGATCTGGTGATGGCAAATTATGAAGTCGCGCCGGAAATTTTGGAAGATTTCGTGCCGAAAGGCGTTTCGCTCGATTTTCACGACGGCAAATGCTTCGTTTCGCTCGTCGCGTTTATGTTTCTCGACACGCGCGTTTTGGGCATTCCTGTGCCGTTTCATATAAATTTTGAAGAAGTAAATCTGCGGTTTTATGTCAAAAGAGAATTGCCGGAAGAAACGCGGCGCGGCGTTACATTTATCAAAGAGATCGTCCCGCGTCTGGCGATTGCGACCGTCGCGCGTCTTTTTTACGGCGAACCTTACGAAGCGTGGGCGATGAGCCACGCTAAAGACGGAAATGATTTGAGTTACAGTTGGTGGAAGAATGATCTTAAAAACAGCGTAAAAATCGAGATCGGCGAAAATTTGGGCGTTCCGGCGGAAAATTCCGGCGGCGAATTTATCATCGAACATTACTGGGGCTACACAAAACGCGGCACGAATCGAACCGATGAATACAAGGTCGAGCATCCGAAATGGGAACTTTTCGAAGTAAATTACGCCGAAATTGACGTTGATTTCGGCAGACTTTACGGCGAAAGATTCGCATTTTTAACCGACACTCAGCCCGCTTCGATTTTTATGGCAAAGGGATCGGAAATCGCGGTTTACAAAGGAAAGAAAATTACTCACGAATAAAGAATTTACAAGGTTTATGAGAAAAAAAATATTCATCCTGTGTTTGTTGGTGTTTATAAATTCCTGTAGTTATTTTCGGGAAAACTACAGAGAAACTTCTTTTACCGCAGAAAGCGGAGAGCGAATTCGCCTGATTATGTATGAGATGAAGGAATTTTTCGGTGCGGAAAGAAATTTGTATATCCACACCGGCAATCAATCTTTAACAGGAAAAGATTGCGAAGATGCCGAATTTAAAAAATTCAGCAACGAAGTTTGGACTATCGTCGCCA